>JAIERT010000402.1 GCA_019746735.1 Burkholderiaceae bacterium
AGTCCGGCAGCGGCAGCACGCCGAAGACCACGATGGGGAAGCCGGCCGCCGAGCTGTAGGCCCAGCCCAGCAGCGGTATGGCGAAGAAGAGCACATAGAGCGCGCCATGCGTGGCGTGGTGGGCGTAGCGCTGCCAGGCCGGCATGGCGGCCAGCACCGCATCGGGCAGCGCCGGCGGGCGATGACTCAGACGCCAGAGCAGGCGCAGGAAAGACAGCGTGAGCACCACGATGCCCGCCCACTTGTGCCAGTTGTAGAGCTTGAGCCGCTGGGGCGAAAACGGCAGACTGGTCATGTACAGCCCGACCACGAACATCCCGAGCAGCAGCAGCGCCAGCAGCCAATGCAAGGCGATGGCGGTAGGGGTATAGCGAGCGGGGGTGGTGCCGGACATGGGCAGCAAGTCTAGGGCCCGCGGCTGGCCCCTGTGGTGAACAGGGTTGATGAGTCAGTTCAAATTTTTTGACGGAACGACAAGCCTCGCTTCAACTCCGGCTCAGATCGCCACCAGCTTGCGCACCCCGTCGGCCCCCATGTCCTTGCCCTGGCCCGCGGCGATGACCGCGCCGCGCTCCATCACCACGTAGGCGTCGGCCAGCTCCTCGGCGAAGTCGTAGTACTGCTCTACCAGCAGGATGGCCATGTCGCCGCGGTCGGCCAGCATGCGGATCACACGACCGATGTCCTTGATGATGCTGGGCTGGATGCCCTCGGTCGGCTCGTCCAGGATCAGCAGTTTCGGCCCGGCCGCCAAGGCACGCGCAATCGCCAGCTGCTGCTGCTGCCCGCCCGAGAGGTCGCCGCCCCGGCGGTGGATCATCTGCTTGAGCACGGGAAAGAGTTCGTAAAGCTCGCCCGGTATCGGCGTTCTCCCCGGCTTGCTCGCCAGGCCCATGCGCAGATTCTCTTCGACGGTCAGACGCGCAAAGATCTCGCGACCCTGCGGCACGAAGCCGATGCCGGCTCTGGCTCTTTCATAGGGCGTCGTCTTCTGGATGGCCCGGCCTTCGAATTCGATGTCCCCCGACTTGATGGGCACCAGGCCCATGAGGGACTTGAGCAGCGTGGTCTTGCCCACGCCGTTGCGGCCGAGGACGACCGTGACCTTGCCTTTTTCGGCGCTCAGGCTGACGTCGCGCAGGATGTGGGAGCCGCCGTAGTACTGGTTGATGTTTTTGACATTCAGCATGTCGGGCTCATTTCTTTTTGGTTGCACCCTTCGCGGGGCTGCATGCCGGGATGTGCCCCCGGCAGGGCAGTAACTTTCTTTTGCTTCGCCAAAAGAAAGTCACCAAAGAAAAGGCGACCCTGGTGTCTGTGACCCCGGCTGCGCCGGGGCAACCTGCGGTGCTCGACTGGTCCGGGGTCTGCGCAAACTCGCCCTGCGGGCTCAAACATGCGCAGCCCTTCATCCGGCCCAATCTCCGCTCCTCGGCACATACACAAGGGAACCCGGGGATCAAACAACCGAACCCCACAAGGACGCGCCATGGCGCGTCCTTGTTGTATTTGGGCTTGGTATTTGGCTCCCCCCGCCGTAATGAGGAGGCGAGTAGCGCAGGGCTGAGCGGAACAAGGGGCGCGCATGTTTGAGCGCAGCGAGTTTGCGCGCACCCCGCTCAGGCCGAGCAACGCAGCGTGCCCGTAGCGCAGCGCAGGGCCGACGAATCCGGCTCGCCTTTCTTTTGGTTCCTTTGGTGTTTGCGTAACTTTGCTGCGCAAAGTGAGCAAACCCCGCGCGCGTATGCGCGCCATGGCGATGCAAAGAAAACCCGCTGCGCGGGTTTCGATAAAAGTACCTCGCCCGCCGGGGCGAGACCCGGCCTGCAGGCGCAGTGAGGTCTCAGCAAAAAGAGGAAAGGCCACGCTCATCTCCCCAGATAAACCTCAATCACCCGCTCATCCGCCTGCACCTCTTCCAAAGTCCCTTGGGCAAGAACAGACCCATCACACAGCACGGTCACGATCTCCGAGATCGTCTTGATGAAGCTCATGTCGTGCTCCACCACCATCAGCGAGTGCCTGCCCTTGAGCGTGAGGAAGAGCTCGGCCGTGCGCGCGGTCTCTTCGTCGGTCATGCCAGCCACGGGCTCGTCGAGCAGCAGCAGCTTGGGGTCCTGCATCAGCAGCATGCCGATCTCCAGCCACTGCTTCTGGCCATGGCTCAGGTTGCCGGCCTGGCGTGTCACGCTGTCGGCCAGGTGGATGGTGTGCAGCACCTCGGCCAGGCGGTCGCTCTGGGCGGAATCGAGACGGAAGAACATGGAAGACTTGACGCCCTTGTCGGTCTTGAGCGCGAGCTCCAGGTTCTCGAACACCGTGAGCTGCTCGAAGACCGTGGGCTTCTGGA
>JAIERT010000288.1 GCA_019746735.1 Burkholderiaceae bacterium
CGCGCTCAAGCTGGACTTTGCCGAGCTCGCACGCCGCGTGGCCGACGCCCAGCCCCTGCTGGCCGAGCTGACCCAGACGCAGGAGAAGGCCGTGGTGGCCGACAAGAAGCTCCTGCTGGTGGCCATCTGCGTGCTGAGCCAGTGGACGCTGGAGCAGATCACCGCGGCCTACCGGCTGACGGAGGCCGAGGGCGTGAAGTACCTCGCCCAGCTCGACCGCCTGGGCATCATCGAGCTGCGCCCGCTCAACCGCTACCGCCTCAAGCTAGCCAAGACCTTCCGCTGGCGAGCGCACGGCCCGGTGATGGACTTCTTCCGCGAGCACGCGCTGCTGGACTATTACAGCGGCGGCTTCGACGACCACGGCGAAGGCCTGCTGCTGGTGCACGGCAGCATCGCGCGCAGCCTGGCCCCGTCTTTCGTGGAGCGCCTGCAGCGCGTGGCCCAGGATTTCGCGCAACAGCACCAGACCGACCAGAAGCTGCCCGAGAAGGAACGCGAGGGCTACACGCTGGTGCTGGCGATGCGGAGCTGGGAGTTCGAGGCGTTTTCGGCCTTGCGGCGCTGAGATGACCCTTGGCAAATACCCGTATCGCCCCATTCCCCTCACAGATACACGACATATGCGCTCTGTTAATCCACTCCTAGCTGTTCTCGTAGTCGCCGCATTCTTTACCTTGGGTCTGAAAATCGGCGTTCATGTTGGTCAGCAACAGTTCTCGTTGATGGAAAGTGCTGTAAGAGCAGCTCTTGTTTCAGGGGAACTACGCGCGCTCCGGGGCGGAAAGGCGCAGCAACTGATCTCATCTAAAGAGATTGAACTGGACGGACTCATCGTGCACGCTCTAACGTTTCAGGAGCAAGGCCATCCATGGTTGTTCTGGCCATTCGACGAGCCATATGAGCACACAAGATATCTACAGTACGTTGCCGCCTATCGAAACGAGCATCCTGCAGTCATACCGGAGCTTCCCGTTAGCGCCAGCTCTCCTGATGTGCACGAGGCCAACGCCTTTAAGGAAGAAGCCCGGCTGCGGATGGAGCAACTACAGCGCGAATACGGAGACTCAACGAGTCAGTGAAGCGTCAATGTCAACGCTGTCCTCACTCCGCCAGAAACACCGTCAACACCCCCGTGTAGCCATACACATGGTGCCGCGCGATCTCGCCGCCCGCGAAGTAGCCGATCAGGGGCACATCACCGAGCGCATGGCGCACGATCTGCAGCTCGGCGCTGGGCGCGCCGAAGTGCGGGCCGCCGCGGCCTGAGCAGCTGACATAGATGGCGCCGGCGATCTGGCGCGCGCGCGTGGGCTCGGGCTCCAGCGCGGCCGGCGCGGTGGCCGAGGCCAGGGGGAGCTCCTCGGGCTCGAGCTCCTCGCGGATCTCGGCGCAGATGCGCATGAGGTCGGCGCGCGCGGCCTGGGCGTTGCGCTGGCAGAAAGCGAGCTGCATGCCCTCTTCCACCATCTCGGCCAGGGCCACGCCGCCGCGCTGCGGGTCCAGGCCGATGATGTGGCGCACCCGCACGTCGCTGCCGAAGTTGCCGGTGCGGCGGATGCCGCCGGCGCTGGCGTCGCGCGCCGCGTCTTCGGGCTGCACCAGGCCGGCCAGCGTGGCGCGCACGACGGCCAGGGCCTGCTCGGGCTCGTCCAGCGAGACCTTGAGCTCACGCAGCAGCACCTGCAGCGCGGGCTCGCCGTCGAGCTGGTAGACCACGTTGCGCTCGGCCTCGGTGATGCGGTGGCTGCCGGCCACCGGCAGGCAACCCTGGGTGACGCGCGAGACGATGGCCACGCCCTCGCCGAAGGCCACGCCGCTGAGTCCCCCGTGGAAGACACCGCTGCTGCGACCCTGGCCGCGCATATAGCCATCGCCGCCTTGCGCAAACTGCACGGTCTCGCCGCGGCTGGCGGCCAGGCCGCCGAAGAGGTAACCGCTGTCGGTGCGCGCGGCCATCTCGTGGATGAGCTCGGGCAGGTCGGGCGTGCGGCCGTCGGCATGCACCAGCGCGGTCTGCGCCTCGAAGCCCAGGCCCAGGGGTGCGACGCCGGAATAGACGCGGTACTGGTCGGCCGGGATGTCGCAGAGCATGACGGCCAGGGCAGGTTCGTCGAAGTACTCCACCCCCGTGGCCGCGATGCCCACGCCCACGGTGCCGGCCCAGTCGGTCACCTCGGGCAGCTCGGCACTGAGGTGGGCGAGGATGGCTTCGGCCTCGGCGGCGTAGTGGTCGGTGATGTAGAGCAGGGCCAGCGTGGGGCAGGCGCCGGCGGCGGGCAGGGCCAGCTGGGCGCGCAGCTGCGCCAGCACGAGGGCGGCCGCCATGCGCCATTGCGGATGGGTGGCGTG
>JAIERT010000015.1 GCA_019746735.1 Burkholderiaceae bacterium
TGCTCATGCGCTCGATGATCATCGTGTCGATCTCCGGGAACTGCGCCAGCTGCGCCGCCAGGCACAGCCCCGCCGGCCCGGTGCCGGCAATCAGCACATCCACCTTTTCTGGCAGCGGCTCGTTAGTGCCCCGGTTGCGCCGGTTCGGCGCAGCGGGCTTGACGTCGGGGTTGCCACCGCGAAAGCCGTGTTTGTAGAACTGCATCGTGATCTCCGTAGATTGAAGGACAGCGCCGACGGTGCGGCTGGCGTGCGGCGGGCCTAATCTGCGCCGCCGAATTCAATAATAATAAGTATGCATACTAATTTAACAAGCGTCAACCTCACATCAATGCCGACAGATACGGGTTTTCCCGATGCCGCACCTAGGCCTCTATGCTCACTGAAGCCTTCTTCCGATACCCCTCCCAGGTCATGCACAATCTGCGGGTTTGCATAGGGACGGACTACGCGTGAACCAGGATCTGAAAAAAACCCTCTGGACTGCGGCCGACAAGCTGCGCTCCAGCATGGACGCCGCCGAGTACAAGCACATCGTGCTCGGGCTCATCTTCCTCAAGTACATCAGCGACGCCTTTGACGAGCGCCGTGCCCTGCTCCAAGCAGCTTTTGCCGACCCGGCCCATGAGCTGCACTTGCCTGACGCCGCCGACCATGCCGAGGCGCTGGAAGAGCGCGACTACTACACCATGGTCAACACCTTCTGGGTTCCCGCCCAGGCGCGCTGGGAGTCCATCCGTGCCCTGGCCAAGCAGGCCGACATCGGCGTGCGCATCGACCTGGCGCTGGAAGCTATCGAGGCCGACAACCCACGCCTCAAGGGCATCCTGGACAAGCGCTTCGGCCGCACCCAGCTCGAACCCGGCAAGCTGGGCGAGCTGGTGGACCTGATTTCCACCATCGGCTTCGGTGTGGGCCACCATGCCAAAGACCTGCTGGGTGAGGTTTACGAGTACTTCCTGGGCCAGTTCGCCAACGCCGAGGGCAAGAAAGGCGGCCAGTTCTATACCCCGGCCTCCGTAGTGAAGGTGCTTGTGGAGGTGCTGGCTCCCCACCAGGGCCGCGTCTATGACCCGGCTTGCGGCTCCGGTGGCATGTTCGTGCAAAGCGAACGGTTTATCGAGGCCCACGGCGGCAAGCTAGACGACATCAGCATCTATGGCCAAGAGGCCAACCCCACCACCTGGCGCCTGGTCGCCATGAACCTGGCCATCCGGGGCTTTGCGGCCGACTTGGGCAAAGAGCCGGCCGACACCTTCCACCGCGACCAGCACCCAGATCTGAAGGCAGACTACGTGCTGGCCAACCCGCCCTTCAACATCAGCGATTGGGGTGGCGAGCGACTGCTGGAAGACCGCCGCTGGGCCTACGGCGCACCGCCGGCCGGCAACGCCAACTACGCCTGGCTGCAACACATCCTGCACCACCTTAGCCCGCGCGGCCAGGCCGGCGTGGTGCTAGCGAACGGCAGTATGAGCAGCAACCAGAGTAACGAGGGCGTTATCCGCAAGGCCATGGTCGAGGCCGACGTGGTGGACGTAATGGTGGCGCTGCCACCGCAGCTCTTTTTCAACACCCAGATTCCGGCCTGCCTGTGGTTCCTGGCCAAGGATAAAAGCGGCGTGGCCGTGCCCGGCCGAAAAAGGGGGCGCGACCGACGGGGCGAGGTGTTGTTCATCGACGCGCGCAAGCTTGGCCGCATGGACACGAGAGTGACCCGCGTGTTCGAGGACGAGGACATCGCCCGTATCGCTAGTACCGTGCACCGCTGGCGTGCCGATGGTGAAGACGGCGCCGACGAGCCCTATGCCGACGCGCCCGGCTTCTGCCGCGCGGTGAAGCTGGCCGAGATTGCTGAGCATGGTCATGTGCTGACGCCGGGGCGCTACGTGGGCGCGGAGGCTGCCGAAGACGATGATGAGGCCTTCAACGAGAAGATGGAGCGGCTGACCGCGCAGCTCGCCGAGCAGATGGCGAAAGGGGTGGAGCTGGATTCGGTGATTCGAGAAAAGCTCGGGGGACTCGGCTATGCCGTCTGAACTGCGGTCTCTCCGCGAGCTTTGCAGCCTTATTGTTGACTGTCCTCACAGCACGCCAGTCTGGACGGACTCGGGCTATGTCGTCATCCGGAACCAGAACATCAAGAGCGGTCGTCTCGACCTGAGCTCCCCATCGTTCACTGATGCTGAGCACTTCGCTCACCGCATACGGCGGGCTAAACCAACCGCTGGCGACATCATCTTCACCCGCGAGGCGCCCATGGGCGAGGTATGTATGGGCTGCTGCCGGTTCCGTGGACACCCACCTAAGCTTCTGAAGTTTTCTCAAAGTCTATCGGACTGACGTAACCCA
>JAIERT010000062.1 GCA_019746735.1 Burkholderiaceae bacterium
TGGCCATCTCCAGCGGTGCGGGCGCGCAGAGCCGCCACGCCATCGGCACCGGCGTGATGGGCGGGATGATTGCCGCCACCGTGCTCGCGATCTTCCTCGTGCCCGTGTTCTATCTGGTCGTCAGTCGCCTGTTCCCCGGCCACAGCCGCGGACACACGCCGGCAGCTTCGGAGGGAGGCCATCATGGCTAACAATATGCGCTCCATCGCAGCCGTCACGGCACTGCTGGTGCTGGCTGGTTGTTCCATGACACCCGAGTACCAGCGGCCGGCCCTGCCTGTGCCCGAGGCCTGGCCGGACGATGCGCCGGCTGCGGCCGCCGCGAGCAAGCCCGTGGACTGGGCCAGCTTCTTCCCTGACGAGCGTCTGCGCGCTCTGATCAGACTGGCGCTGGAGCACAACCGCGATCTGCGCATCGCTACAGCGCGCGTGGCCGAGGCGCAGGCGCTCTACGGCATCCAGCGCGCCGATCGCCTGCCCACGGTGAATGTGGGCGGCTCGCTGGCGCGCAGCCGCACGCCCGGCGATCTGTCGGCCACCGGTACGTCCATCGTGAGCCAGCGTGCCGACCTCAACGTCGGCCTGCCGGCTTTCGAACTGGATTTCTGGGGTCGCGTGGCCAGCCTGAGCGAGTCGGCCAAGGCCAGCTACCTGGCGACCGAGCAGGCCGAGCGAACCTTCCGCCTGTCCCTGATCTCGAATGTGGCGGATGCTTATCTGGCCCTGAGCGAAGCGCAGGAGCGTCTGGTGCTGGCCCAGGCAACGCTGGAGGCGCGAGCCCAGACCCGTGAGCTGGTGGACCGCCGTCGCCAGGCCGGTCTGGCCGGGGACCTGGACTATCTGCAGGCTGACGCGGCCTACGAGGGCGCGAGGGCCGAACTCGCAGCTCTGCAGCGCCAGTTATCCGCTGCGCGCAACTACCTGCGGGCCCTGGTGGGCACCGAGCCCAAGGACCTGCCCGCCGGCAGGACGCTGGCCGAGCAGGGCATCACGCTGGTCCAGCAGGCCGGTCTCCCGTCCCAGGTGCTGGTGCGCCGGCCCGACGTGCTGGGGGCGGAGCAGCGCCTGCTGGCGGCCAATGCCAATATCGGGGCGGCGCGTGCAGCCTTTTTCCCGCGCATTGCGCTCACGGCTTCGGCCGGTACCGCGAGCCGCGAGCTCGATGGTCTGTTCAAGGACGGCTCCGAAGCCTGGAGCTTCACGCCCAGCATCACCCTGCCGATCTTTGACTATGGTCGCCGCAGCGCCAACCTGGATCTCGCGACCGTGCGCAAGGACATTGCCGTAGCGGACTACGAGCGCACCGTGCAGCAGGCTTTCCGCGAGGTGGCCGACCTGTTGGTGGCGCGTGAGCAGATTGCCGAGCAGCTCAAGGCCGTGGAGGCCCAGGAGCGGGCGCAGCAACGCGCAAGCGACATCGCCCAGGCGCGTTATCGCCAGGGCGTAGGCAGCTTTCTGGAAGTGCTGGACGCCCAGCGGCAGCTGTTCACGGCCCAGCAGGCCTTGATCCAGCTGCGCCGCACCCAGTGGTCCACGGCGGCCCAGCTTTACAAGGCCCTGGGCGGCGAAGAGGGCTGAGCCCCCATCGCTGCTCGCTTATGCTCAACGCTTTGCCGGAATGAGGAGCGAGGCGGTGGAGCAGGTCGATGCTGTAGTGGTGGGGGCGGGGGTGGTCGGCTTGGCCGTGGCGCGTGCCCTGGCCCCGGCGGGCCGCGAGGTGCTGGTGCTGGAGGCCACCGAGGCCATCGGCACCCAGACCAGCGCGCGCAACAGCGAGGTCATCCATGCCGGCATCTACTACCCGCAGGGCTCGCTCAAGGCCCAGCTCTGCGTGCGTGGCAAAGCGCTGCTTTACGCCTATTGCGCCGAGCGCGGCATCGGGCACCGGCGCTGCGGCAAGCTCATCGTGGCGACCTCGCAGGAGCAGGTGGTCCAGCTTCAGGGCATCATCGCCAAGGCCGCGGCCAACGGCGTGGACGATCTGGTCCTGCTCACGCGCGAGCAGGCCCGCGCGCTCGAGCCGGCGCTCGAGTGTGTGGCCGCCGTCCATTCGCCGAGCACCGGCATTGTCGACAGCCATGGCCTGATGCTGGCCCTGCAAGGCGATCTGGAGCACGCCGGCGGCATGGTGGCCTTCAACTCGCCACTGGCGTCAGCGCGCATCACCGCGCAGGGCATTGAACTCCTTGCCCGTGACGGCACACAGCTGCGCGCACGCACGGTGGTCAATGCGGCTGGCGTGCCCGCGCCGACACTGGCGCGTCACTTCGAGGGGCTGGACCCCGCCCACATCCCCGGCGAGTACTACGCCAAGGGCAACTATTTCACCCTCGCAGGCCGTTCGCCGTTCAATC
>JAIERT010000172.1 GCA_019746735.1 Burkholderiaceae bacterium
GTTCCACCGCCTGCTCGCGGATCACGTTCTGGTCGGCCAGACCCATGCCGTAGGCCGAGAGCACGCCCGCCAGCGGGTGCACCAGCACGCGGGTCATGCCCAGCGCGTCGGCCACCAGGCAGGCATGCTGCCCGCCCGCGCCGCCGAAGCACTGCAGGGTGTAGCGCGTGACGTCGTAGCCGCGCGCCACCGAGATCTTCTTGATGGCATTGGCCATCTGTTGCACCGCGATGTTGACGAAACCTTCGGCCACATCTTCGGCGCTGCGGCCGGTCTGCGCCGCCAGTTCGCCGAACTTCGCACGCACCACGCCATCGTCCAGCGCCTCGTTGGCTGCTGGTCCGAAGACGCGCGGAAAATGCGCGGGCTGGATCTTGCCCAGCATCACGTTGGCATCGGTCACGGCCAGCGGGCCGCCACGCCGGTAGCTGGCCGGTCCCGGGTTGGCTCCCGCGCTCTGCGGGCCCACGCGGAAGCGCGCGCCGTCGTACTGCAGGATGGAGCCGCCACCGGCCGCCACCGTATGGATGCTCATCATGGGCGCGCGCATGCGCACGCCAGCCACCTGGGTCTCGAACTCGCGCTCGAACTCGCCCGCGTAGTGCGAGACGTCGGTGGAGGTACCGCCCATGTCGAAACCGATCACGCGGTCCATGCCGGCGATCTCGGCCGTGCGCGCCATGCCCACGATGCCGCCGGCCGGGCCGCTGAGGATGGCGTCCTTGCCCTGGAAGGCATGCGCGTCGGTCAGGCCGCCCGAGGACTGCATGAAGAAGAGGCGCACGCCCGGCATCTCGCCGGCCACCTGGTCCACATAGCGACGCAGGATGGGCGAGAGATAGGCGTCGACCACCGTGGTGTCGCCGCGGCTCACGAACTTCATCAGCGGGCTGGTACCGTGCGAGGTGCTGACCTGGGTGTAGCCGATCTCGCGTGCGATGCGTGCGGCCGCTGCCTCATGCGCTGTGTAGCGGTAGCCGTGCAGGAAAACGATGGCCACGCTGCGCAGGCCGGCGTCGAACTGCGCCTGCAGATCGCGGCGCAGCGCCGCCTGGTCCAGCGGCGTCACGAGTTCGCCGCGCGCGCCCACACGCTCCTCGGCCTCGACCACGGCGGCATACAGCAGCTCGGGCAGCACGATATGCCGGTCAAAGAGACGCGGACGGTTCTGGTAGGCAATGCGCAAGGCGTCGCGGAAACCGCGGGTCGTCACGAGCAGCGTGGGCTCGCCCTTGCGCTCCAGCAGGGCATTGGTGGCCACCGTCGTGCCCATCTTCACGCACTCGACCTGCTGCGGCGTGATGGCTTCACCGGCCTTGAGACCGAGCAGATGCCGGATACCCGCCACGGCCGCGTCGCGGTACTGGTCCGGGTTCTCGGACAGGAGCTTGTGCGTCACCAGGCTGCCGTCGGGCCGGCGGCCCACGATGTCGGTGAAGGTGCCGCCGCGGTCGATCCAGAACTGCCAGCGCTGGGTGTCTGTCATGGCCATCACTCTCACAAGCTTGCGGCGGAACGGGCCGCCTGGTCATAGACGCCGGACAGCACGCGCAGCAGGCGTGCCAGCTCGCCGATGTCGCGGTTCAGGCCCTCGTCGGCCTTGAGCGCATTGATCAGGCAGCCCTCGCGGATCTCGCGGTAGCGCTGTACAAAGTGCTGCCCCTCTTCGGTGGCGGCATAGGTCACCTCTTTGCCGCTCTTGCTCGACGCCACCACACCCAGACCCTGCAGCTTCTTGAGCGCGTAGTTGATGAGGTGGGTGTCCTCGACGTTCATGATGAAGCTGATGTCGGCCAGGCGCTTGTTGCGGGCGCGGTGCGTCACGTGGTGCAGCACCAGCACGTCCAGCGGCGTCAGGTCCTTGAGGCCGGCGGCCGACATGCAGTGCACGATCCAGCGGTGGAAGGCGTTGCCGGCGACGATGAGACCGAACTCGAACTCGCTCATCTCCGCGCTGCGCGGCGACACGAGATGGGCCGAGGACACGATGGGCGACTTGCCGGTGGCACCGGATGCGGGCTTCCTGGGCATGTGGGGCACTCCTGCAGGGCATGGCGCCCTGTTCTGGTGAAACGGGATAAATACAACAACAATTTGTTGACAATTTATCAGCATTTAGGGAATATGCCTATGCTCCGATGTCCGGGCGCCTCGTAAAGTTGCCTCATCCTTCAACCATCTGGAGTGAACATGCAGCGTCGTCATTTCTCTCTGGCCAGCGTCACGCTGGCCCTCTCCCTGGCCGGTGGCAGCGCCCTGGCCCAGACCAAATGGGATCTGGCTGCCGCCTACCCGGCCACCAACTTCCACTCCGAGAACATGGCGCAGTTCGCCGCCGAGGTGGACCAGGCCACGGGCGGCAAGCTCAAGATCACGCTGCACGCCA
>JAIERT010000361.1 GCA_019746735.1 Burkholderiaceae bacterium
GCGGCCAGGACAGGGGGATATATGAGGAGTGTAGCGAGCCTGTCAAGAGGGCGCCGCCCTCAGGCCTTGCGCATGATCACCAGGCCCTTGAGGTACTCACCCTCGGGGAAGACGATGGTCATGGGGTGGTCGGGCGCGCCGCCCATGCGTTCGTGGATGTAGCCGTCGACGCCGGCGTCCGTACCGGCCGAGGCCACGATCTTGTGGAACAGGTCGGCGCTGATGCCGCCGGAGCACGAGTAGGTGAAGAGCACACCGCCGGGCTCCAGGATCTTGAAGGCCAGGCGGTTGATGTCCTTGTAGGCCCGCGCCGCACGCTCGGCGTGCGCCACGGTGGGCGCGAACTTCGGCGGGTCGAGCACGATGGCGTCAAACGTGCGGCCCTCCTGCGCAAAGCGCCGCAGGCTGGCGTTGACGTCCGCATCGAGAAACTCGCAGCGCGCCGGATCAAAGCCGTTGAGCACCACGTTGGCACGCGCCTGCTCCAGCGCCGGGCCGGACGAATCGATGGACGTGACATGGGCCGCACCACCGGCCAGCGCGGCCACCGTGAAGCCGCCGGTGTAGCAGTAGCAGTTGAGCACGCGCTGGAACTTGAGGCGTGCCGTGTAGTCGGCAAAGCGCTTGCGGCTGTCGCGCTGGTCGAGGTAGAAGCCGGTCTTGTGGCCCTGGGCGATGTCCAGGCCCAGCCGCCAGTCGTGCTCCTGCAGCACGAGCTGCGTCGCCCCCTCGCCGCGCAGCCAGCCCGTGGCCTCAGGCAGCCCTTCGAGCCCGCGTGCGCTGGCATCGGAACGCTCATAGAGCCGCGTCAGACCGGTCTCGACCAGCAGGGCATCGGCCAGCACGCCTTTCCATCGCTCGGCACCGGCGCTCAGGAACTGGGCCACCAGGGTGTCGCCATAACGGTCGACAATGAGCCCGGGCAGACCATCGGCCTCGCCATGCACCAGGCGCAGGCCATTGCTGCGGATGTCGAAACGCGCGCGTGCGCGCACAGCCGTCGCGATGCGCTGCGCGAAGAAGGCCGCATCGATGCGCTGTGTCTCATCGAAGCTCCAGACGCGTGCCCGGATCTTGGACTGCGGACTGTAGGCGGCCCAGCCGAGAAAGGCCCCCTGCGCCGATTCGACGCGCACGGTCTCGCCGGCATCGGCCCCGCCCTTGGCTATGGCCGACTCGAACACCCAGGGATGTCGGCGCAGCAGCGCACGGTCCTTGCCTTCCTTGATGCGTATCAACTTCATGGACGGGATTGTCGGGCTTTTCCGGGCTTTCCTTTTGCACCGATTTGGGTAGAGTGGCTGCCAGAGGGCCGCAAGGCCGAGGAGATCCTTATGCGATTCAAGGACGTCAAGATCGGGACCAAGCTCATGGGCGGCTTCATTGTCGTGCTGTGCCTGGCGGCGGCCCAGACCTTGTACGCTGTCTATGGCACCAGCACGCTCAACAGCAATTCCAGCCTGATTGCCGACCGCTGGCTGCCGGGTACGCGGCATGCCGGCATTCTGGGCACCCAGGTCAGCCTGCTGCGTGCGGCCCAGTTCCAGCACGTGCTGACCTTCGGCGAGGACGAGCGTCGGGCGCTTGAAAAGCAGATGGACGATATGGGCGGCAGCATCAACAAGGAGCTGCAGAGCCTGGCGGATATCTTCTCGGCCGGTTCCGAGCAGCAGGCCCTGGCCGCATTGCAGGCCGGCTGGAAGCAGTACCAGGCACAGCAGGCCGAGATCGTGGGCCTGGCGCGCCAGCGCCGCGACGAGGAGGCGCTGGACATTCTCAAGGGGCCGGCCCTGCAGACCTTTGGCGTGCTCACCACCCAGCTGCGGGCCCTGGGCAAGATCGCCCAGGACGGCGGGCTGCAGGCGCGTGAAGAGAGCGTGGCCATCCAGACCAGCGTGCTCTACGGCAACCTGGGCGCCCTGCTGCTCACCATCGTGCTGGGCCTGTTCATCGCCCGCACGCTCAACCGCACCATCGCCGGCGGCCTGTCCTACGCGGCCCAGCTCACGCGCAAGGTGGCCCAGGGCGACCTGAGTGCGCGCATCACGCCCAACACGGGTGACGAGATCGGCCAGCTGCTGCACGCGGTACGCGACATGCAGGATGCGCTGACCCGCCTGGTCAACCAGGTGCGCCAGGGCAGCGAGGCGGTCTCCACCGCCAGCGCCGAGATCGCCACGGGCAACAACGATCTCTCGGCCCGAACGGAAAGCCAGGCCAGCGCCTTGCAGCAGACCGCCGCGTCGATGGAAGAGCTCTCCTCCACCGTGCGGCAGAACGCCGACAACGCACGCCAGGCCAACCAGCTGGCGCAGAGCGCCAGCACGGTGGCCGTGCAGGGTGGCGAGGTCGTGGCCCAGGTGGTGGACACCATGAAGGGCATCAACGACAGCGCGCGCAAGATCCACGACATCATCAG
>JAIERT010000191.1 GCA_019746735.1 Burkholderiaceae bacterium
CCAGGGCCGTGGCCAGGTCCGCGCCGTGCAGCACGAGCAGGCCGGTCAGCAGGGCTTCGGTGCCGCCCAGGCCGGCGGGCAGCAGCGAGAGCGCGCCACCGACCATGGCCAGGGCGTAGAAGCCGGTGGCCAGTTCCGGAGCGATCGGCACGCCGAGCTCCAGGCAGAGCAGCCAGAGGGCCAGGCCTTGCGCGGCCCAGGCCACGAGGGTCTGGGCCAGCCAGAGCCAGGGGCGGTGGGCCAGACAGCGCCAGGCCGACTGCAGCCAGGGCAGCCGTGCGAACAGGGCCTGGCGTTGCCGATAGAGCACCGCGACCAGCAGCAGGCCGGCGCACAGCAGGCCCAGGATCAGCGGCCATTGCCATGCGTTGGCCTCGGGGCGCTGCAGCAGCCACCAGAGCCCGGGCAGGGTCAGCAGCATCAGGGCCAGCAGATCGGCCACGCGCTCGGCGCCGAAGACGGCCAGGCTGTCGGCCGTGCCCAGCGGCTCGCGCAGCAGCAGGCCGCGCGCGGCCTCGCCCACATTGCCGGGCGTGGGGGTGAAGGTGTAGCCCGCGAGGTAAAGGCGAAGGCCGCGTCGCACGTCAAAGGTGCGGCCATAGTGCGCCATCCAGCCGCGCCAGCGCAAACCGCGCAGGCCGTAGTTGAGCAGGCACAAGGCCGTGGCCGCGGCACCCACGGGGGTCCACAGGGCCTGGCCGAGCTGGGCCAGCGGCGCATCGCCGCTCAGCAGCAAGAGCAGGGCATAGACGGTGGCGGCACCGCCGATGACGAGCAGCAGGGGCTTGAGCGGGAGCTTCACGCGGTGGGGTGGCTTCAGCGCCAGAGCCGCGTGGCGAGAAAGATGGCCAGCCAGGCGATGCCGGCGGCGACGATCCAGGGATCGCGCAACAGGTCACGCGAGACGTCCTCACCGCGGCCGCGGTGCACCTGGTAGGTGTAGCGCAGCAGGCCGAAGACCACCAGGGGCACGGTGTAGATCAGACGCCCGCCATGCTGCTGCAGGGCCTCGATGCTGGTGGCGTAGAGGCCGTAAGTGATGACGGTGGCCGTCATCATGGCGGCCATGAAGGTGTCGAGCAGGGCCGGCGGGTAATGTTCGAGCACGGCGCGCTGCTGCTCGGGGGCGTGGAAGGTCTCGGCCTTGCGCTTGGCAAAGCCCAGGAAGAGCGCGATGAACAGGCCCGTGAGCAGCAGCCAGCGCGAGGGCGGGATGCCCACCGCCACCGTGCCGGCCAGCAGGCGCAGCATGAAGCCGCTGGCGATGATGGAGACGTCGACCACGGGTACGTGCTTGAGCTTCCAGCTGTAGGCCAGGTTGAGCAGCACATAGCAGCCCAGCAGCATCAGCAGCACGGTCTGACCCCAGGCCAGACCGACCGCCAGCAGGGCCAGCACCGCGGCCAGGCCCAGCGCCGCCTGCGGGCTGACCGCGCCGCTGGCCAGGGGACGCCGGCGTTTGGTGGGATGCTGGGCATCGGCCGTGCGGTCGCGCCAGTCGTTGAGGATGTAGACCAGGCTCGAGGCGGCACAGAAGGCCAGGAAGGCCCAGAGCACCTGCTCGACCAGCGGGCTGCGGTGCCAGGTGTGGCTGAACATCAGGCCGGCGAAGACGAAGACGTTCTTGAGCCACTGGTGCGGACGCATCAGTCGCAGCAGGGCGAGCGGCATGGAGGTCTGGGAGCTCATGGTTGCGCGCGATTGTAGGCAGGCGCGGGGTTCAGGCGCCGGCCAGTGCAATGCGCGCCAGCATGTCGACCACGCGCTCGTCCTCGCCGATGGCGGGGCGCAACTCGAAGCGCACCTGCGGGTGCTCCCGCCGCAGCTGCTCGACCAGCACGGGCAGGTCTTCGCGCGCATGGCGGCCGACGCCCAGGAACATGGGAACGATGGTGATCTCCTGCAGGCCTTCGACGGCCAGGGCGGCAGCGCAGGCGGGCAGGTCAGGTTCCATCAGCTCCAGGTAGGCGCAGGCCACACGGGCCTGCGGGTCCATGGCGGCGGCGCGGGCGGCGACCGCTTCCATGGGGGCGCGCCACTGCGGGTCGCGCGAGCCGTGAGCGAAAAGGATGAGGCCTCGGGTCATACAGGTTACCTGCGCAGGACGAGCCAGCCGAAGGCGGCCAGCGAAATCAGCATGAAGATGAAGCCGGGCGCGGCAGCCGTGATCCAGGGCGTCCAGCGCTGCAGCTCACCGATGTAGCTGAACATGTTGTTGAGGAAGAAGAAGCTGATGCCGGCCATGACCCCGCCGAAGACGTAGAGCGAGATACCTTCGCTGCGGAAGTGCAGGTAGGCGAAGGGCAGGGCCATCATGACCATGACCAGGCAGGACAGGGGGTAGAAGACCTTCTTCCAGAACTCGATCTCGTAGCGCTCGGCGCTCTGGGCATTGGCCTTGAGGTGGCGGATGTACTGGAACAGGTCGACCGCGCTCATGCGGTCGGGCTTGAGCACGGCGGCCGAGA
>JAIERT010000318.1 GCA_019746735.1 Burkholderiaceae bacterium
TCTTACTCATGAAGCTGATTCACACCATCGCAGAACTCCGTGCGGAATTGGCCCGGCATGAGCGCCCGGCCTTCGTCCCCACCATGGGCAATCTGCACGAGGGCCACATCGCCCTCGTGAAGCAGGCCAAGCCCCTGGGCGACGTCATGGTGAGCAGCATCTTCGTCAACCGCCTGCAGTTCCTGCCGCACGAAGACTTCGGCACCTACCCGCGCACGCTGGAAGCCGACTGCGAAAAGCTGAAGGCCGTGGGCTGCGACATCGTCTTCGCGCCCAGCGAACCCGAGCTCTATCCCGAGCCCCAGGGCTACAAGGTCCATCCGCCCGCGGAGCTGGCCGACATCCTCGAAGGCCACTTCCGCCCCGGCTTCTTCGTTGGCGTCTGCACCGTGGTGCTCAAGCTCTTCAACCTGGTGCAGCCGCGCTACGCCGTCTTCGGCGCCAAGGACTACCAGCAGCAGATGGTGATCCGCCGCATGGTGGCCCAGCTGGGCCTGCCCATCGAAATCGTCACCGGCCCCACGCTGCGCGCGGAAGATGGGCTGGCCCTGTCCTCGCGCAATGGCTACCTGAGCACCTCCGAGCGCGCCGAAGCGGTACAGCTCTCACGCACCCTCAAGAGTATGATCGCCATGCTGCGTGCCGGTGAACACAACATCGCCGCCATCGAACAGCAGGCCATGCACACCCTCTCGCATCGCGGCTGGAAGCCGGACTACATGACCGTGCGCCGCCGCCACGACCTGCAGCCCCCGCAGGCCAATGACCTGACGCAGAGCGACCGCCTCGTCGTGCTCGGCGCCGCCCGACTCGGCACCACCCGATTGATTGACAACATCGAGGTCTAAGACCTCGATGTTGCGGCACAGACTAACAACTGCCCGCAGGGCTTGTTAGTCGCAGCCACAACGCTCCGGCGTCGAAGACTAACAATTGCCGAAGGCTTGTTAGTCGAAACCACAATCTCTCTAAGACCTCCAGGTTGCAGCGCAGGCCAACTACCTGCGCTCGTCCATCGGATGGCTGCGCCAGCGGCCCGGCCAGGTGCCGTGGGCGACGAAGACCGTGCCCATGATCAGCATGTCCACCTGCAATTGGGCCCCGTACTGCTGCAGAGCGAGCCAGGGCGCGCTCAACCCCCCGTACTGGGTGACCGACTGCGCCATGTGCATGCCCACCAGCACGTTCCAGGGCGCCAGCTCTGGCGCTGTCCATTTGAGCCCGGTGGCCACCACGCGCGCGCCGGGGCGCAGATGCCGCAGCAGATGCTCGATCGCCTGCGGGCTCTGCAGGATGTCGTGGGTGAAGTGCAACAGCACGGCGTCGGCCACTTGCGGCAACAGCGCAATCTCGGCCGCCGCGCACTGCAGCGACACGTTGTTCCAGCCCGCACGCTGGGTGCGCAGGCGTGCCAGCGCCAGCATCTCGGGGCTCTGGTCCACGGCCACGACGCGGCCCGACGGGCCCACCGCGTCGCGCAGCATGGGCAGGCTCATGCCCGTGCCGCAACCCAGGTCCAGCACGACCTGACCGGGGCGCAGCTGCAGGTGGTCCACGGCCATGCGGCGGATGAATTCGTAGGGGGCGAGCTGCAGCTCGTAGCTGCCCGCGCGCCAGCCGTAAAGCGCACGGGCGGCCGCATGGTCGTCATCGGGTTGTGGTGCCCCCGGGGGGGTGTCCTCGCGCATGGCCGCCTCCTCACGGTGATGGTGGCCGATCGCTGCGGCCTGCTCCCACGGCGCAGCGTACTCTCTTTTGGCCCCGGGCCCGCTGACACCCGAGCCCGATCAGGGGACTCTCCGGCCGTGGCCGCTCAGGCCAGTGCGAGCAGCAGCAGCCCGATGGCCGCCGGCAGGCCCTGGATGAACAGGATCTTGCGGCTGGCCGTCGCCGCGCCATAGACCCCGGCCACCAGCACGCACGCCAGGAAAAAGACCTTCACGCCGGTTCCCGCCGCGCCCAGGCTCAGCCCCCAGAACAGGCCCGCGGCCAGGAAGCCGTTGTACAGACCCTGGTTGGCCGCCAGCGTCTTGGTGGCCCGGGCGAACTCCGGCGTCAGATTGAAAGCCTTGCGCCCGGCAGGCCGCTCCCAGAGAAACATCTCGAGCACGAGTATGTAGACGTGCAACAGGGCGACAAGGGCGACGACGATATCGGCGGCGAGAGACATGGGACGAGCTCCTGAAGCAGGAATGGCGCGACTGTACGCCTACCGCAGGAAGTCGCGCACTGGCACCAGGGTGGCAGCCGGATCCTCCTCCTGCGGCACATGGCCCAGGGCGTCGAACATCACGAGCTTCGAGCCCGCGATGTCCTGCGCGAAACGCCGCCCGTAGTCTGGCGGAATCAGCCGGTCCTGCGCGCCCCAGAGGATGAGCGTGGGCAGCTTCAGGTCCTTGATGTCGGCCTCGCGCCCCGTGTTGCGCTGGATCAGGCGCTGGCGCAGCGCCGCGCGGTTGCCCTCACGTCGCGCCATGTCGGT
>JAIERT010000281.1 GCA_019746735.1 Burkholderiaceae bacterium
AGTCCTCATTCTCTTCCAAGGTTGCCAAGATGGGAAATCGCCTGACACAGATCGCCACCCGCACGGGGGACCAGGGCACCACCGGCCTGGGTGACAACCAGCGGGTCTCCAAGAACAGCCTGCGGGTGCACGCCATGGGCGAGGTGGACGAGCTCAACTCCCACATTGGCCTGCTGCTGTGCGAGGAGCTGCCCGCTGACGTGCGCACGCTGCTGGTGGAGATCCAGCACCAGCTCTTCAACCTGGGCGGCGAGCTGTCCATCCCCGGCTACGAATTGCTCAAGCCCGAGGCCGTGCTGGCCCTGGACCAGGCTTTGGCGACCTACAACGAGCAGCTGCCGCGCCTGCAGGAGTTCATCCTGCCCGCGGGCTCGCGCGCCGCGGCCCAGGCCCATGTCTGCCGCACCGTGGCGCGCCGGGCCGAGCGCATGCTGGTGGCCCTGGGGCAGGAAGAGGCCATCAAGGAGGCCCCGCGCCAGTACCTCAACCGCCTGTCGGACCTGCTGTTCGTGCTGGCACGGGTGCTCAATCGCATGAACGGCGGCGACGATGTCTACTGGAAGAGCGAGCGCCTGCAGCAGGGCTGAGCGCCTGGGGCTGCTGCTCGGCCTGCTGCTCATGGCGCCGCCCTTGCTGGCCGCCACGGCCCGCTACCGCTGCGAGGCGGTCTACCTGCCGGCGCGCAGCACCTGGGTCCGCAGCGTGGAGATCGATCACGACGCCCGCCGCGTCCTGGCCCTGCGCGTCGATGGCGTGCCGGTGTACAGCTTTGCCGTCGACGGCACGACGATCCGCACGGCGCTGGACAACGAACGCATCACGCTCGATACGGCCGGTGGGCAATGGCAGAGCGATTTCCGGGGTCTGGCCCAGGCCCAGGGGCGCTGCGAGCGCGAAGGGTGTTAATAAGCTGATGGCCCTAAGTGGCCGCTAACAAGGCCCTTCGGGGCCTTTTTGCTTAGTTTTTGAGCAAAGTGGGTCGCTTCACGTGAGTACCGTAACTCACATGAAGCAGTATCGTGCCCGTCACCTACACACCGCGAACTCGCACCGCCCCCGACTTGAAGTGGCTGCTCAACGAGCGCGCCGCCGTGGCTGGAACGCTCACCCGGCTCCTGAGCCGTCGAGAATCGTTGGTTGCACGCTTAGCCAGAACAGAACAGCTGCTGGCCCGAACGAGGATTGCCATTGCAGGAGCCGACAGTGGTCTTGCTACCCAGCGGCAAGCTCTGGCAGCGCTAGACCACGCGTTAGCCTTGATGCACCCGACCGTTTCCCCTGCGGTTGTCGGCGAGGTTGTTCCTTGGGCAGGCAAGTATGGGCGGAAAGGCGGCCTTACCGAGTTCGTCAAGTCGGTCATCAAGAACTCTTACCCCGAGCCAGTTCCCACAGTTACGATACGAAAGCTGGTCACCAACCATTTCAACTTGGCACTCGAGACCCGCAAAGAAGGTGTCTCCCTGAAGAAGTCCATCCAGTCCGCGATTCGAAGCTTGCGCGCGGCCGGCCAGACAAAGCCTGTCAGGCTGGGGAGCGGGACTCAAACCACAGCATGGGTCTGGACGGCCAACGACTCTCCCAGCTTACGAGAACTTTCGCAGGGCCCGACCGCGGTACGGGAGACACGCCGTGCACGAGATGAAGCCTCGCACGAATACGCCCCCGGCCATTAAGTGGCTCGCCAATGAGATTGCCGTTATGAAGGGCGAGCTTGACCGCATTGACGCTGAGGTAGCGCATTTGGCTGGGCGTCGTGCGCAGGTTCAGGCGGTACTCAACGCGCTCGAGAACGTCTCGGCGCAGGTAGCTGTACCCAACCTGTCCGATGTAGTTCCTATTGTCAATGCTCATAACGCCCGCTATGGCGGACGTGGGCAGTTTCGCGCATGGCTGAAGGCCTCGCTACAAGCTGTGGCGCCGGCGCCCCTTGATACCGCCACACTGGCCAGCATGGCTGACCTAGCCTTTGGGTTAGCCTTCGAGACAAAGCAGGCGCGCGCCCGGTTTATACGCAACACCCTAAGCCGAGCCCTACGCGCGATGCTCGACGCCGGCGAGGTGGAGCGCCTGCACGATTACCGGGGGATGGCCTACAGGGCTGGTATCTGGCGCTGGAAAGGTAGCTCGGCGTCGACCCTGGTTGAGCTCGCGACGCGGGCGCAGGAGCTACGCTGATGGCCCTTACGATGACGCGTACGCGTACTCAAACTACGCTGAACAAGCTCGTTAACCTTGTGGCCGACATCAACGGGGAGCTGGAGTTCTTGGAGCGACTCCTGGCGCAGGAGCACAAGGAGGAAGTGCGGGAGAGGCTTTTGGCCAGGCAAACGAAGCTGCAAAGCGACAAGGCTGCACTGTTTGTCACGATTCGGCAGTTTGACCCTGAGATTGACCCACGGACAATCAAGGCAAGGGCCACTTGTTGATTCATTTCCAAACCTGAGCCATTTCTAACCGGATTCACGTCCAAATCTGAGCCACGTTATCCACCTATC
>JAIERT010000104.1 GCA_019746735.1 Burkholderiaceae bacterium
TCGGCGTCGCGGACCAGGTCCAGCGCCATCCACTCGACGAAGAACTGGGTCTTGGCCGAGACGTTCTGCTGGTACAGCGTGTGCAGCATCGCATGGCCGGTGCGGTCGGCCGCGGCACAGGCGCGCTGCACGGGCTTCTCGCCGTAGTTGGCCGTGTGGCCGCCGAAGGGGCGCTGGTAGATGGTGCCGTCCGGGTTGCGGTCGAAGGGCATGCCCATGTGCTCCAGGTCGTAGACGACCTTTGGGGCTTCACGGCACATGAATTCGATCGCGTCCTGGTCGCCGAGCCAGTCGGAGCCCTTGACGGTGTCGTAGAAATGGTAGTGCCAGTTGTCCTCGGACATGTTGCCGAGGGAGGCGCCGATGCCGCCCTGGGCGGCCACGGTGTGGGAGCGGGTGGGGAAGACCTTGGACAGCACGGCCACGTTGAGGCCGGCGCGTGCCAGCTGCAGCGAGGCGCGCATGCCGGAGCCGCCGGCTCCGACGATGACAACGTCGAATTTGCGCTTGGAGATGGAATAGGACATGACTCAGAGTCTCCAGAGAACTTGGAGGGCCCAGCCGGCGCAGCCGACCAGCCAGACGAGGGTGAACACCTGCAGCGACAGACGCAGCCAGACGGGCTTGATGTAGTCCATCCAGATGTCGCGCATGCCGACCCAGACGTGCCAGATCAGGGCGATGATGACGGCGAAGGTGATGACCTTCATCCACTGGGGGGCAAAGATGCCAGCCCAGGTTTCGTAGCCGATGGGGCCGCGCGTGAGGACCACCTGGGCCAGCACCAGCAGCGTGAAGAGGACCATGAGGACGGCCGTGGCGCGCTGGACGATCCAGTCGCGCAGGCCATAGTGCGCGCCGACGACGATGCGCTTGGAGCCGTAGTTGACGGACATGAGTTGCTCCTTGTGATTCTGCTCAGTAGAGGCCAAACAGCTTGGCGCCCAGCACGACGGTGAGACCCAGGCTCAGTGCCAGCGTGACGATGGCCGAACGGCGGCCGAAGGCCTTGCTGACGGCGTGGGTGGCATCCATCCACAGGTGGCGCAGGCCGGCGATGAGGTGGTGCAGATAGGCCCAGATCAGGGCCAGGGCCACCAGCTTGATGAACCAGCCCGGCACGAAGCCGAGCCCGACGCCAAAGGCGGCGCTGAAGCGGGCGTAGGAGTACTCGGAGGTCAGCGAGGTGTCGAACATCCAGAGGATGAAGGGCAGCAGTAGGAACATCAGGGCGCCGCTGACGCGGTGCAGGATGGACACCCAGCCCGCCGGAGGCAGACGGTAGCTGGGCAGGTCCTTGAGCGCGTGGATGTTGCGGAACTCGGGCCGCTGGGGCCGGGGAGGCGTGGCAAGCTCAGACATGGTGAGGGCTTTCGATGATGTAACCGCCGTGAAACTTTCAGGCGTCGACGAGGGTAAATTCTATTGCAATGCAGCATCCATAAGCTTGTGTCGAAGGATTCATTGTTCGACCTTATGTGCGTAACCGAGTTTCTCAACTCAGCACATTGCGGTAGTGATGCGTATCCGTCAAATAAAGGCCGCGGCGCAATTCCATGGGGACATCGTTATAGGTGTAGGCGATGCGCTCCACGCTCAGCAGCGGCGTATGCTTGCCCACCTTGAGCAGGGCGCTCTGGGCCGCGTCAGGCAGCACGGCGCGGATCTTTTCCTCGGCGCGCACCATGCGCACGCCAAACTCGGTCTCGAACATGGCGTACATGGGGCCGTGGTCATCGCTGAGCCGCTCGGCCGTCAGACCCTTGAAGGGGGTGCCCGGCAGCCAGAGGTCTTCCAGAATGGTGGGGCTGCCGGCAAAGGCCAGCACCCGGCGCACCTGGAGCACGCTGTCACCGCTGCGCAGCGCCAGCGCGCGTGCGATCTCGGCGGTGGCGCGCAGGCGCTTGCAGTCGATGATGGTGCGTTCGGCCGGGCCTTCGCTCTGGCGGTCCCCCGTGTCGGGCATCAGGCGCAGGAAGCGGTACTGCACATGCTGTTCGGCGTGGGTGGCGACGAAGGTGCCCTTGCCCTGGCGGCGCACCAGCAGGTTGTCGGCAGCCAGCTCGTCAATGGCCTTGCGCACCGTGCCCTGGCTCACGCGGTAGCGCGCCGCCAGATCCATTTCGCTGGGGATGGCCTCGCCGGGCTTCCATTCGCCCGATTGCAGGCTTTGCAGGATCAGTCCCTTGATCTGCTGGTACAGGGGGCTGAAGGCCGGGGCGGGCCCGCCGCTGTCCGCGGCGGCCATGGCACTGTCGGCCAGGGGGAGCGAGCTGGAATTCATGCGGGTGACCCGGTGGTAGTGGCTGGTGAAATAACCTTAATCATATCTTATATAAGACATAAGACAAATTGAAAAACGGGGCTTTTCGCGCTACACTGCCGGGACCTTCCGGGATGCCCGTCGGCCTGCGTACAGGCCCCCCGGTCAGCGATCACTTATCACCTTCTGGAGTTTCCACCATGAGCAAAAAGCCCGTCCGCGTCGCCGTCACCGG
>JAIERT010000283.1 GCA_019746735.1 Burkholderiaceae bacterium
TGCGGCCCACGCGCGGGTCCAGCGGCAGCTTGGCGAGCTCGCGGCCTACTGCAGTGAGCTCGTTGCTCTCGTCCACGGCGCCGAGCTCGGCCAGCAGCTGGTAGCCGTCGGCAATGGCCCGGCCCGAGGGGGCTTCGAGAAAAGGGAAGTCCTCCACCATGCCCAGGTGGAGCGACTTCATGCGCAGGATGACACCGGCCAGCGAGCTGCGCAGGATTTCCGGGGTGGTGAAACGGTCACGGCCCGCGTAGTCCTTCTCGTCGTAGAGCCGGATGCAGATGCCGTTGGCCACACGGCCGCAGCGGCCCGCGCGCTGGTTGGCCGCAGCCTGGCTCACGGGCTCGACCAGCAGCTGCTCCACCTTGCTACGGAAACTGTAGCGTTTGACGCGGGCCGTTCCGGCGTCGATCACGTAGCGGATACCCGGCACGGTGAGCGAGGTCTCGGCCACGTTGGTGGCCAGCACGATGCGCCGGCCCGTGTGGCCGTCGAAGACGCGGTCCTGCTCGGCCTGGCTCAGGCGGGCAAACAGGGGCAGCACCTCGGCGTTGCGCGTGATGGGGTTGTGGCTGAGGTGCTTGCGCAGATGGTCGGCGGCCTCGCGGATCTCGCGCTCACCGGGCAGGAAGACCAGGATGTCGCCCTGCTGCCCCGGCTCGCGCCAGAGCTCGTCCACGCCATCGGCGATGGCGTCGTTGAGGTCGTACTCGCGGCTTTCCTCGTAGGGGCGATAGCGCTGCTCCACCGGGTAGGTACGGCCCGAGACCATGATGACCGGCGCGGGCCCCTGGCGCGAAGCGAAGTGCTGGGCGAAGCGGTCAGCGTCGATGGTGGCCGAGGTGACCACGATCTTGAGGTCGGGACGGCGCGGCAGGATCTGGCGCAGATAGCCCAGCAGGAAGTCGATGTTGAGGCTGCGCTCGTGCGCCTCGTCGATGATGATGGTGTCGTAGGCCTGCAGCAGCGGGTCGGTCTGCGTCTCGGCCAGCAGAATGCCGTCGGTCATGAGCTTGACGGAAGCGTCCTTGCCCAGGCGGTCGTTGAAGCGCACCTTGTAGCCCACCACCTCGCCCAGCGGGGTGTACAGCTCCTCGGCGATGCGCTTGGCCACGCTGGAGGCGGCGATGCGGCGCGGCTGGGTGTGGCCGATGAGGCGGCCGCGCTGGCCCTCGGGGTAGTTGCATTTGCCGCGCCCCAGGGCCAGGGCGATCTTGGGCAGCTGGGTGGTCTTGCCCGAACCCGTCTCGCCGCAGACGATGATGACCTGATGCGCCTGCAGGGCGGCCATGATCTCGTCGCGTTTGGCCGACACCGGCAGCGCTTCGGGAAACTCGATTTTCAGGGGAGCGGAACTCAAGGGGCCAACTTCATGGAGAATCCGCAATTATCCCTGCCTGACAACCGCCCTCCACACGCCCGCATGTCCGCTGTCTTCAACTTCACCTTCGTGCCCTGGTTCCGCTCGGTCGCACCTTACATCCACAAGTTCCGCAACCAGACTTTCGTGGTGGGCGTGTGTGGTGAGGCGATCGCGGCGGGCAAGCTGCCGCACCTGGCGCAGGACCTGGCGCTGATCCAGAGCATGGGCGTGAAGATCGTGCTGGTGCACGGCTTTCGCCCGCAGGTGAACGAGCAGCTCAAGGCCAAGGGCCACACGGCCAAGTATTCGCACGGCATGCGCATCACCGACGAGGTGGCGCTGGACTGCGCGCAGGAAGCCGCGGGCCAGCTGCGCTACGAGATCGAGGCGGCCTTCAGCCAGGGCCTGCCCAACACGCCCATGGCGGGCGCCACGGTGCGCGTGCTCTCGGGCAACTTCATCACGGCCCGCCCGGTGGGCATCGTCGACGGCGTGGACTTCCAGCACTCGGGTCTGGTGCGCAAGGTGGACGTGGCGGGCATCAACCGCACGCTGGACATGGGCGCCATGGTGCTGCTCTCGCCCTTCGGCTTCTCGCCCACGGGCGAGGCCTTCAACCTGACCATGGAAGAGGTGGCGACGTCCGTCGCCACGGCCCTGCATGCCGACAAGCTGATCTTCGTCACCGAGATCCCGGGCATCCGCATCGACCCGACCCAGCCCGAGTCCGACGACAACCCGATCGACACCGAGCTGCCCCTGGCCGCCGCCGAGAAGATGCTGGCCACCCTGCCCGCCGCCGCCCTGCCCACGGACACGGCCTTCTACCTGCAGCACTGCGTCAAGGCCTGCAAGGCGGGCGTGGAGCGCAGCCACATCATCCCCTTTGCGGTGGACGGTGCGCTGCTGCTGGAAATCTATGTGCACGACGGCATCGGCACCATGGTGGTGGACGAGAAGCTCGAGGAGCTGCGCGAGGCGACGGCCGACGACGTGGGCGGCATCCTGCAGCTGATCGAACCCTTTGAGAAAGACGGCACCCTGGTCAAGCGCAGCCGCACCGAGATCGAGCGCGACATCGGCAACTACACCATCGTCGAGCACGACGGCGTGATCTTCGCCTGTGCGGCGCTCTACCCCTACCCCGA
>JAIERT010000009.1 GCA_019746735.1 Burkholderiaceae bacterium
AACAGCTGGCCCTCGCCTGGTGGGCCCTGCAGTTCAGCCCCCGGGTCTGTGTGGAGCAAGAAGCGGTGCTGCTGGAAGTGCAGGACAGCCTGCGCCTCTTCGGCGGCCAGCGCGCGCTGCTGCAGCGCGTGCGCACAGAGGCGGCCGGGCAGGGCGCCCGCGCCCTCGCCGTCGCGCCCACCGCCCTGGCCGCGCTCGCGCTGCTGCGCACGCTGCCGGTAGCGGAAGACGTAGAGCAGGGCGTAGCCACTGCGGAGCCTATTCCCGCCAAGGCCTGCACCCCCGCCGCCCTGCAGCGCACGCTGGACGCACTGCTCCTCCAGACGCTCAGCGCTACGCACGTTCATGCCCCCACGCTGCAGCGCCTGGGCTGCCGCACACTGGGGCAGCTGCGCGCGCTGCCGCGCGGCGGCGTGTCGCGCCGCTTCGGCGCCGCCCTGCTGGAGGCTCTGGACCGCGCCTACGGACTACGCCCCGATGCCTTTGACTGGATCGCGCTGCCTGAAGCCTTCAGCGCCCGGCTGGAATGCCTGGGCCGCATCGAGGTGGCCGAAGGCCTGCTCTTCGGCGCGCGCCGCCTGCTCGCGCAGCTGGGCGCCTGGCTGCTAGCAAGACAGCGCGGCGTGCTGGCCCTCACCCTGCACTGGGAGTACGACCTCGTACGCCGGGGTGATGCCGTCAACGGCAGCTTGAACATCCGCACTGCCGAAGCCACGCGCGACATGCTGCACCTCACGCGCCTGCTGGCCGAGCACCTGGCGCGCGTCACGCTGCCCGCGCCCGTGGTGGCCATCCGCCTCGAAGCGCCGCAGACCGAAGCGCTGGCCACGCAGTCCGCCAGCCTGCTGCCCGAAGACCAGCGCGAAGGCGAAACCCTGCAGCAGTTCATCGAACGCGTCTCCGTGCGCCTGGGAAGTGATTGTGTGCTGCGCGGCCAGCTCATCGCCGACCACCGGCCGCATCACATGCAGCGCTGGTTGCCCGCGGCCACCACCGCCGCACCCACACGCAAGAAGCCGAAGCTGCCGCCCCACCTGCTGCTGCACCCGCCCTGGCTGCTGCGCGAACCGCTGCGCCTGGCCGTGCAGGGCGAGCGGCCCGTCTACCAGGGGGCCCTCACCCTGCTGGCCGGCCCCGAGCGGCTGGAGTCCGGCTGGTGGAGTCTGTTATCGAGTGCAGAGGCAGAGGGCCAGGAACTGGCCCTGCGCGACTACTACGTCGCCCGCAGCCCGCACGCGGGCCTGCTGTGGGTGTACCGGCGCCGCAGTGCAGGGGAGCCGGCGTGGTTTTTAGAGGGGGTTTATGGCTAGTGAAAAACTTAGACGTGCTGAATCAAGACGTTGCATGAAGAGCGTTGCTAGGGATGTTCCACCGGAGCTCTTAAATGTGGATTGGTCTGATTCAGCGGCTGAACAATCCAGTCGATATTTCTTACAACGAGCATTCGTGCGTACAGGCTATAGACCAGGAAGTGATGGGCAAGATCATCACTCATCAGTGCCTGCACGTGCCGCATTCGCTTCCTCTTGACGGGATCGCTATGAAACAGTTCGCCATTGAATAAGGTATCGATCATCTCGTCAGGCTTGATCCCGTGCCAGTCATGCAAAAACCCAGCTTTCTTCCATTGCTCGTTATTCGTCGATAAGCACCTATGTAGCCGATCGTCTGCACAATGTTTGCCAAGCAGCTTAGAAATCTTGATGAATTCAGTCGGTTCGTTCTGTGCCCAGAAGAAGCGAAAATCCAGATAAAACCCCTTCAAGCGGTGGATCTCAATACCGCACCCCAGCCCCGATACCTTTCCGTTCCCAAGATTTTGGAAGCTACCGCCAAGTGACAATCCGTTCCTCTTGAGTGACTCCCAGTTGCTCCAGAGTTCTCGGAATCGAACACGGAAAAGCTCTACCTGTTCTAGGGCCTCTGGGGACATTTCCGTAGTCAAGGCAATGAGCGTGTCTGCCATCTACTTACACCCAACATTATGTAGAGCACGAGGTTTACGAAATACACTGGCGACAGTCACGCACTCGGAAGGCGTTGATTCTCGTTAATGACCGCCAGTTGAATTCCGTCGAGCCGACTGATCGGCCTGGCAAAAGAGCGAACAATGCATTTGAATTCAATGTTCCCGTCTAGCGACGACTCGTTTTGCTTATGCACCTTGGCAATTTGATTGGCTTGGCCGTCAGTAATCGGGCCTGACAAGAACAAGTTTGCACTGGCTCCCGGGGCTATCCGCTGTTTCCTAACCAGGATCGACTCTAGACGTGTTCCTCCGCAGTAGAGATTGAAGTTCGCTTGTTCTAGTTCGAGCTCGAAAGGTGAAAGATTCATTACCTGCAGATGGATCTGGAAGCTGGCAATTTGCCCTAGGTCCACACGGGCAGACTCATGGCGGGGAAATAAATCCACGTATACCAAGCCAGCAAGTCTCGTTTGAAGCCTCCTCGAATTCCTGAACCAATCAGAAGTAGAGGTTGGGGAATTGTTTCACACGGTACTCGACCGGCG
>JAIERT010000365.1 GCA_019746735.1 Burkholderiaceae bacterium
TTGAAGGTGAACAGGATGTCGAGCAGCCAGGGCGGCAGCGGCAGCACCATCATGGCCAGGACGGCGATGACGAGCAGCGGCGCGGCGATGCCCGGGATCATCGCGGCATGGCGGCCGAAACGCTGTTGCAGATTCTGTTGGAGCGTGTTCATGCGGCGCTAGCGGTGGGTTGGGCCATGGGCTGGGCCTTGCGTTCGTGCGGGTCCAGGCCGGGCGGCACCTGCGGCTGCGGCGGCTCGCCGGGCATGGGGCCCTCGCCGCGCAGGGCGGCGCGCAGGCGGTAGATGTAGGCCAGCACCTGGGCCACGGCGGTGAAAAGGCTGGCGGGGATGTCCTGGTCCAGTTCGGCGTGGGCGTAGAGCGCGCGCGCCAGCACAGGCGACTGCAGCACGGGCACCTCGTGCGCCTTGGCCACGTCACGGATCTTCAAGGCCAGCAGGTCGGCGCCCTTGGAGATCACGCGCGGCGCGGCCATGGTCTTTTCGTCGTACTGGATGGCCACGGCGTAGTGCGTGGGGTTCATCAGGATGAAGTCGGCCTTGGGCACGGACTGCACGCTCTTGCGCTGCGCGATCTCGCGCGCCTTCTGGCGGCGCTGGCCCTTCATCTGCGGGTTGCCCTCGGATTCCTTGTGCTCGTCGCGCATTTCCTTGAGCGACATCTTGAGCTCGGACTTGTGCAGGAAGAGCTGCAGCGGCACGTCGATCAGCGCCACCAGCAGGATGACGGCCAGCAGCAGGGCGCAACCGGCGATCAGCCACTCGAACATCTGGGCCAGGGCGGCCACCGAGGGCTGCATCACGAGGGCCGCCACCGAGGGCAGGGTGGAGTAGATGAAGGCTGTGGCCAGCAAGAGGATGAAGAAGGCGATGAAGCCGAGCTTGACCGTCTCGGCCAGTTTCTTCTTGGAGAACAATCCCTTGAAGCCTTGCAGGGGATCGAGCCGCGTGAGGTCCGGCATGATGGGTTTGGTGCTCAGCACCCAGCCACCCGAGGCCAGCGTGCCCAGCACGGCGGCGACGCTGACGACGGCGGCGAAGATCAGGCAACCGATCAGCCCGGTCAGGGCCATGAGCTGCAGGCGCTCGATCATGCTGCCGGCTTCGAGCACGGTGTCGGCGTTGAAGGAGAGCTGTTGCATGAAGGCGAGCCGGAGCTCGCCGAACATGCGCGGGGCCAGCACCAGCAAGGCCAGCGCGCCGCCACCCAGCACCGCCAGGTGCCCGAGGTCGCGCGAGCGGGCGACCTGGCCGTCCTCTTTCGCCCGCTGCAGCTTGCGCGGCGAGGCGGGGAGATTGCGGTCCTGACTGCTGGAATCCATGATGGCGCGGCACTGAAGTTCACGCCATTGTCGGCCCGGGGTGTCCGGGCTAAAGGGGGAAAAGCCGGGTGTTTCCGGCTTTCATTCCGTGTCGCCTGAAGTGTCCGAAATGCGCGGAGTTCAGGCCAGGGCACCCGCGGAACTGGCTTTGCCAGGCCGCTGGGTGCGTCCCCCTTCCGCCGCAGGCGAGCAAGGGGCTGAGGGCTGCGGCCCCAGGCCTGCCTGCGCAGGCTTGGACAGCCCAAAGAGCTGCGGACTCTGGCCGTCAGCACCGAGCGGCGGCGCCGCTCAGGGGGTTAAAAACCTAAACTCGCCAGCAGATCGTCGACCTGGGACTGGCTGGTCACGACGTCGCCGGAGGTGGCAGGGTTGACCACGGGTCCCGACAGCACGACGTCGTCCACCCCCAGCGGGGCCGCCGCAGACGCCGGCGCGCTGACGCGGGCCTGGGCTTCGGGCGGGGCGGTCTGGATCAGCAGCTCGACCAGCTGGTCCTCGATGACGGTGGCCAGGTTCACGACGCGGGCGATGACCTGGCCCGTGAGGTCGTGGAAGTCCTGCGCCATCATGATCTCGGTCAGGTGCTGGTCGACCTCGCCGTTGGCCTTTTCCAGATCGGTCAGGAAATTCATGATGTGGCCCTTGGCCACGGCAGCCACCGGGTCGGCCACGAGCAGGGCGATCATGTGCTTGGTCTGCGCCGCGATGTGGTCGTGCTGGCTCTTGGCCTGGTCCACGCGGTTGAGCACCTTTTCGGCGGCTTCGCCCGTGAGGCGGGCGATGTAGGACAGGCGGGACTTGGCGTCGGGCAGCTCGCCTGCGGTGCCTTGCAGCCTTTCGGCGTAGCCCAGCTCGTGCAGCGCGTCGTGCAGCTGGCGTGTGAGCTGGCCGATCTTGTGGTGGACGTCCGGGGTTTCCGGCTGCCCCGGGGAAGCGGCGTCCCCGGCGTGGTGTGCAGAGGCGCTCGGTTCCATGATTTACACCAGGCCCGCTTTCTTGAGGATGTGGTTGACCTTCTCCTCCAGCGTGGCCTTGGTGAAGGGCTTGACGATGTAACCCGCGGCCCCCTGCTGGGCGGCCAGCACGATGTCTTCCTTGCGGGCCTCGGCCGTGACCATGAGCACGGGAATGTGCTTGAGCTTCTCGTCCTTCTTGATCTCGGCCAGCAGCTGGAAGCCGTTCATGTTCGGCATGTTGATGTCGC
>JAIERT010000130.1 GCA_019746735.1 Burkholderiaceae bacterium
GGCGTGGCCATCCTCGCCGATCTCGCTGTGGCGCGTCAGCGGGGTGAAGTAGATCCAGTGCCACAGCGGCGGCAGCACGGTGCCGGGCTGGGGCGCGGGGTCGTCGCGGTCCAGGGTGGCGGACAGGGCGGCAACAGGTGTGGGGACGAGCTGATCCTGGCGACTCTCGCTACGGCCGATCCAGGCCCGCAGGGTATCCAGGGCAGGGGCTTGAGGACTGTTCATGCGGCCGATGATCGGTCATCAAGGCCGAGCGGGCCATTCGTATTTGGCCAAGACAGCGTTCAGCTCAGCCTAACGCTCACGGTATTCTCGAACACAGCCCTTGATTCACTACTTTTTTGTCCATAATGAAGGCCATGGACAAGCTCAAGCAGATGGAATCCTTCGTCTCGGTGGCCACGCGCGGCAGCCTGACGGCCGCGGCGCACGCCGAAGGCGTGGCCCCGGCCATCATGGGTCGGCGGCTGGACGCGCTGGAGGAGCGCCTGGGCGTCAAGCTGCTGGTGCGCACCACGCGGCGCATCAGCCTGACCCACGAAGGCAGCGCCTTTCTGGAAGACTGCCAGCGCCTGCTGACCGACGTGGCCAATGCCGAGGCCAGCGTCTCGGCCGGCGGCGTCAAGGCCAGCGGCCACCTGCGCATCACGGCGCCCGCCGGCTTCGGCCGCCGGCATGTGGCGCCGCTGGTGCCGCGTTTTCGCGAACTGCACGCCGACGTGACCATCTCGCTCAACCTCAGCGACCGCGTGGTGGACATCGCGGGCGAGGGCTATGACTGCGCGGTGCGCGTGGGCGACATGCCCGATTCCTCGCTGGTGAGCGTGCGCATGGCCGACAACCGCCGACTGTGCGTGGCCACGCCCGATTACCTGAAACGCCACGGCCGGCCCGAGACGCCGCAGGATCTGGCACGCTTCGACTGCCTGGTGCTCTCCAGCGACGCCTCGCAGACGCGCGGCTGGGCATTCAATATCCCGAAAGATGGCGCGAATGAGGTCATCCACTACCGCCCCAACGGCCCCATGGACTGCTCGGACGGACAGGTCCTGCACAACTGGTGCCTGGCGGGCTACGGCATCGCCTGGCGCAGCACCTGGGAAGTGGAGGAGGAGATTGCCGAAGGCCGGCTCGTGGCCGTGCTGGAAGAGTTTGCCGCGCCGCCCAACGGCATCTACGCCGTGTTCCCGCAGCGCAAGCACCTGCCCCTGCGCGTGCGCCTGTGGGTGGACTTCCTCAAGCACCACTACGGCCAGCCCGGCTTCTGGCAGACGCGCCGCTGAGGATGGCGCCCAAGAAAAAGCCCCGCTCGGCGGGGCTTATTTGTGGGTGAGGCAGCCGCTTACTTGTTGCTCAGGCACTGGCTCATGAACTTCTTGCGTTCGTCGCCGCTCTTGCCCGTGGCGTCGGCGTTGCACTTCTTCATGCGCTCCTGCTGGGGCGTGGTCTTGGCCACGGCCGCGGCCGGCTTGGCCTTGAGGCATTCACTCATGAAGGCCTTGCGCTCGTCGCCCTTCTTGTCGCCAGCCTGCTTGTTGCACGTGGCCATCTTGTTCTGCTGGGCCGTCGGCTCTTTCTTCTCGTCGGCCTGGGCCTGGCCCAGGGTGAGGGAAAGGCCGAGGGCAAGCAGGGGTAGCAGCTTCTTCATGATGTCTCCTCTTGAGTGCAGATAGGGGATGGATGGATGCCGACCGGGATTCCAGCATACAACGCTGCCCGCGTCTATACCGCTGACAGACGGTTACCCAGGCACGCCACACGCCGGGCCTTGGCCGGAGGCCGGTCAGTAGAATTGGGCCCATGTTGTCTGTCAAAACCGAACTGCTCCAGACCCTCGGCTTCGTGCTGGAGCAGCTGCTGCCCGGCGCGGGTGCCCGCGCGGCTTTCGAAAATCCCAAACTCGCCGAACACGGCGACCTGGCCACCAATGCCGCCATGCAGCTGGCCAAGCCGCTCAAGCAGCCCCCGCGCCAAGTGGCCGAGAGCCTGCGCAGCGCCCTGCTGTCCACCCCGGCCTTCTCGACCTGGGTCGATGCCGTGGAGATCGCCGGCCCGGGTTTCATCAACATCCGCCTCAAACCCGCGGCCAAGCAGCAGGTGGTGCGCGAGGTGCTGTCGCAAGGCACGAAGTACGGCCACCAGACACCCCGGGGCCAGCGCATGATGGTCGAGTTCGTCTCGGCCAATCCCACCGGTCCGCTGCACGTGGGCCACGGTCGCCAGGGCGCGCTGGGCGACGCCATCTGCAACCTCTTCCAGACCCAGGGCTGGGAGGTCTACCGCGAGTTCTATTACAACGACGCGGGCGTGCAGATCAACACCCTGGCCAACAGCGTGCAGCTGCGCGCCAAGGGCTTCAAGCCCGGCGACGCCGAATGGCCCGAGGCCGCCTACAACGGCGACTACATCGCCGACATCGCGGCCGACTTCATGGCGAAGAAGTCCGTCAAGTCCGACGACCGCGAGTACACGGCCAGCGGCGACGTCAACGACCTCGACGGCATGCGCCTCTTCGCGGTGGCCTATCTGCGCCACG
>JAIERT010000242.1 GCA_019746735.1 Burkholderiaceae bacterium
GCGCCGCCATGCCGATGTAGTGCATGGCCGAGATGCCCAGGCCCATGACCAGCGCGCCCAGCACCACGCGTCGGTAGCTGAAGGTCTTGCGGCTGGCGATCTCCAGCGCCACGGCCGAGGCCGCCACGGCGGCCACCCAGGACAGCAGCGTGAGCCCGCCGCGGTAGCCCAGGGTGATGGGCACCTCGAAGGCCTGCATGCCGACGAAGTGCATGGACCAGATGCCCGAGCCCATGACGACCGAACCCGCACCCCACCAGACGCGCGCCAGACCCCAGGTGGACTGCCGCACGCGCCGCGCCAGGTCCAGCGTCACATAGGACGCGAAGGTGGCGATCACGAAGGACACGGCGACGACCAGCGGGTCGTAGCGAAACGGCATGAAGGCCGGCACGGGTGCTGAATCAAAGGTCATGCAGGCCCGAGGTTAACGCAAGTAAGGCGCGCCGGGCGTTGCCTTTCACCAGCGCTGCAACTGCCACTCGCCCCAGGCCGCCACGGCCTGGGGCCATTGTGGCGCCCGGTCCAGCGTGGTCAGGCCCTGCTCGAGCAGCGCCATGGCACGCAGCACGCCGGCGTGCGTGATCCAGACCGCGTCCTGCCCCAGCGCCTGTGCCTCGGCGCGCGCGGCGGCCACGCGTTGCAGCAGCTCGTTGACGCTCTCGCGGCCGCCGAAACGGGCGCTACCGAAGCGGGTGGTCCAGTCGTCGTAGGCCGATCGCGGGATGTCATCCCAACGCACGCCCTCCCAGCAGCCGAAGTCCAGCTCGGCCAGGCGCACGTCGGTGCGCAGCTGCAGGTCCGGGCGCAGGGCGAGCAATTGATCGGCCAGCGCGCTACAGCGTTGCAACGGCGAGGCCCAGACCATGAGGCCGGACGGCAGCAAAGATGCGAGCTGTGTAGCCGTGGCCTGCGTGTGTGCGGCATCAGCCGGGACGTCGGTTGCGCCGTAGCAGATGCCGGCATCGATCAGCGGGCGCGCATGGCGCACAAGCCAAAGCTTCACAGCGTCAAGGCGACCGCCAGGCCGAAGTAAATCGCGATCTCGCCCACCTGCTGCGTGGCGCCCAGACAGTCGCCCGTGTAGCCCTGCAGGCGGCGCGCAAAGTAGCGCCACATCCAGAGCCAGGCGAGCAAGGCCGCGATGGCGCCGCCGAGCCAGAGCCGCGCATCCGGCAACCACCACCCGGCCAGGGCCACGGCGGCGGCGGTCCAGAGCGCCGCGACGAATAGGCCCGCGCTGCTGATCTGGTCTGCCAGTGGCTTGGACTTGGAGCGTGCGGTGTCGCCGACATGCGGCAGCAGGCGGATCAGCCACAAAGGGGTGAAACGCGAGAGCACGTGGGCGAAGAACAGCGCGCCGCAGGCCAGGGCCGGCTCGGCCTCGCCCAGCACGGCCAGCAGGCTGACCTTGAGCAGCAGCGCCAGCACCAGGGCCAGCGCACCATAGGCGCCGATGCGCGAGTCCTTCATGATGTCGAGCGCGCGTTCCTTGTCGTAGGAGCCGCCCAGGCCGTCGGCCACATCGGCCAGGCCGTCCTCGTGGAAGGCACCGGTAAGCCGCACGGTGAACACGGTGCTGAGCACGGCCAGCAGCAAGGGCGTGTAGCCGCCGTCGGGCAGCACCATGGCCAGGCCCGCATAGACCCCGGCCGCGAGCCCGCCGACCAGCCAGCCCACGCCGGGGAAATGCGCCGCGGACCGGCGCAGCATCTCGGGGCTGTAGCCCACCCAGTCCGCGAGCCGGCCCGTGACCGGCACGCGCGTGAAGAACTGCAGGGCCAGCAGGTAATGGCGGACGAACTGCATCATCCGGTCGATTTCTCCGACACGCCGGCCGATGCGAAGCTGGCCATCTCGCGCAGTACGGCGCAGGCCGAGACCAGCAGCGGCCAGGCCAGGGCCGCGCCCGAGCCCTCGCCCAGGCGCAGGCCCAGATCAAGCAGCGGGCGGGCCTGCAGCTGGGCCAGCAGCAGCGCATGGCCGCGCTCGCCCGAGCGGTGGGCGAAGACGCAGCGTTGCAGCACGGCGGGCGCCAGGCGCGCGGCCACGAGCACGGCCGCACTGGCGATGAAGCCGTCGACCACGATGACGCGGCGTTCGCTTGCGGCCTGCAGCACGGCGCCGGCCAGCGTGGCGATCTCGAAACCGCCGAAGGCCGCCAGGGCCTCCAGCGGCGTGCGCGCCGCTGGGTGCTTGAGCAGCACCTCGCGCAGCACCGCGGTCTTGCGGACCACGGCCTCGGCGTCCAGGCCCGTGCCGGCGCCCGTGCAGTCGGCGATGTCCAGGCTGGCCAGGCGGGCGAGCAGCAGCGAGGCGGCCGAGGTGTTGGCGATGCCCATCTCGCCGAGCAGCAGGGCATTGCCCGGCAGCTGCTCCACGATGCGCAGGCCGTTGGCCAGGGCCAGCTCGCACTGCGCCGCCGTCATGGCCGGGCCGCTGAGCGCGTCGGCCGTGCCCGGCGCGATCTTGCAGTCCAGCAGGCCGGGGCGCGGCGCGAAGTCGTGCCGCACGCCGCAGTCGGCCACGGTGAGCGCGA
>JAIERT010000181.1 GCA_019746735.1 Burkholderiaceae bacterium
AGCCGCGGATGTTGAGGTTCATGACCTTGTCCCAGGCCGGGATGGGGTGGTCCTCGGCCGGGGCGCCCCAGGCGGCGCCGGCGTTGTTGACCAGGATGTCGATGTCACCCATGCGCTGCAGGGTTTCGGACGCCAGACGCTGGATGTCCTCCTCCTTGGCGCAGTCGGCCGCGATCCAGCGCGCATCGATGCCGGCCGCCTGCAGATCTGCCACAGCCACTTCCAGCTCCTCGGCCTTGCGTGCGCTGATCATCACGCGCGCGCCGGCCTCACCCAGGGCGTGGGCCAGCTGCAGGCCCAGGCCGCGCGAGCCGCCGGTGATCAGGGCGGTCTTGCCCTGGAGGTCGAAGAGTTGCTGGATGGTACGGGTCATGTCTCTGCTTTCCTTGTGAAGTTCATTTCATGCGCGAGCGGACCCAGATCAGCAGGGCCCCGGTACACGCGACGATGGTGCCGCCCGCCTGGAGTATGTCCGCCAGCAGCCTGTCATAGCGCTGCACGAAGATGCCCAGCACCAGTGTCAGCAGCCCGCCATAGACCAGGATCCAGACCAGCCGCTCGACGCGGAGTTTGTTGAGTTCGCTTGCCATCAGAACGCCTCCTCTGGGAAATCCGCACACGTCATGTCACGGGACTCCACCACCTTAAGCCAGGCGCCGATTTTCGGCAATTCATATCGGAAGAAATATTGCGCTGACAACAGCCGGCCGCGGTTGCCCGCATCCTGCGCACCGGCCTGCGCGGCCAGTGCCACTTCCAGCCAGATCCAGGCCAGCACCGTGTGGCCGAAAGCCTGCAGATAGGGCACGGCATTGGCCAGAGCCTCACCGGGCTGGCCGGTGGACCAGGCCGCTTTTGTGGCGGCGCCGACCTGCTGCAGGGCCTGGGCCAGCTGGGCGGCCTGGGGGGCCAGCTCGGGCCGCTTTTGTGCCCGGGCGATGGTGCCCGTCATGCGACCCGCCAGCAGCTGCAGGCCCCGCCCCTCCTCCATCAGCACCTTGCGGCCCAGCAGGTCCTGGGCCTGGATGCCGTGTGTGCCCTCGTGGATCATGTTGAGGCGGTTGTCGCGCCAGTGCTGCTCCACCGGAAAGTCACGCGTGTAGCCGTAGCCGCCGTGGATCTGGATGGCCAGGGAATTGGCTTCCAGGCACCATTCGCTGGGCCAGCTCTTGGCGATCGGTGTCAGCACCTCCAGCAGCAGGCGGGCCTCGTCGGCGGCCTCGGGCGTGCCCGTGTGCTGCTCGTCGACCAGGCGAGCGCAATAGAGCTGCAGCGCCAGCGACCCTTCGCACCACGACTTCTGGGCCAGCAGCATGCGCTTGATATCGGCGTGTTCGATGATGCGGATTTGGGGTTTTGCGGCGTCCTTGCCGTCCGGTCCGATCGGCCGGCCCTGCGGACGGTTCTTCGCGTATTCGAGGCTGGCCTGGTAGCCGGCCATGCCCAGCATGGTGGCGGCCATGCCGATGCCGATGCGCGCCTCGTTCATCATGTGGAACATGCAGCGCAGGCCCTGGCCGGGCTGCCCCACCAGATAGCCGACGGCCCCGGCCTCGCCGCGCACCGGGTATTTGCCTTCGCCGAAGTTCAGCAGGGTGTTGGTGGTGCCACGCCAGCCGCATTTGTGATTCAGGCCGGCCAGCGCCACGTCGTTGCGCTCACCGGTCAACCGGCCTTCGGTGTCCACGAGCTTCTTGGGCACGATGAAGAGCGAGATGCCCCGCGTGCCCGGCACGGGCTTGCCGTCGGGGCCGGGGATCTTGGCCAGCACGAGGTGGATGATGTTCTCGGTCAGCTCGTGTTCACCGGCCGAGATCCACATCTTGTTGCCCTTGAGGCGGTAGCGTGGGCCCAGGGGATCGTTCTGGAAGTCAGCGCCATCGGGCACGGCGCGGGTGGCGATGTCGCTCAGGGACGAGCCCGCCTGCGGTTCGGACAGGCACATGGTGCCCGAGAAGCGGCCCGCGAACTCGTTCTTCGCGAAGACCTCCTTCTGCAGGTCTGTGCCGTGGGCCATCAGCAGATTGGCATTGCCCGCGGTCAGCAGGCCCGAGCCGATGCTGACCGAGGCCATGGCAAAGAAGGAATTGGCCGCAGCTTCCACGGTGTAAGGCAGCTGCATGCCGCCGACCTCGTAGTCCTGTGCGGCGCTGAGCATGCCCGAGTCGGCATAGGCCTTCTGCGCCTCGTGCGTGGCCTGGGGCAGGATGACCTTCTCGCCGTCGAAGCGTGGCTCCTCGATGTCGACGAGGCGGTTGAACGGCGCGTACTTTTCGCGCGCGATGCGTTCGCAGGTGTCGAGCACGGCGTCGAAGGTTTCGCGGCTGTGGTCGGCGAAACGTTCGCGCTCCTTCAGCGCGTCGGCGTGGAGCCACTGGTAGAGCAGGAAATCCAAGGTCTGCCGGTAGCTCATGGTCATGTCCCCCGCGCTTACAGAACCTCGAAGACGCCCGCTGCGCCCATGCCGCCGCCGATGCACATCGTGACCACCACGCGCTTGGCGCCGCGGCGCTTGCCCTCGATCAGGGCGTGACCGGTCAGGCGCTGGCCGCTGACGCCATAGGGGTGACCCACGGCGATGGC
>JAIERT010000109.1 GCA_019746735.1 Burkholderiaceae bacterium
ACTGCCAGTTGATCCAGTGCGTGACCAGCATGGGCGCGGTCATCAGCAGCTCCAGCACGCTGCCGTCGGCGTCGCGTGCGGCCTCGTAGTCGTGCAGGAAGCTGCGGCCCTCCAGCACCGCGCCCAGCGTGCGCCAGCGAGGCGCGATGATGAAGGCCGCATTGCCCGCCAGCCCCCACTCGGGCCGGGTCTGGGCGCCGTCGTTGGCGCGGCGGCGCAGCTGCTCATGCAGCGCATCGTGCGGCGCGGCCGGGTCCAGCCCCAGCAGCGGCGCGCGCTCGCGCCGCACCTGGTCGCCCGCCTGGGCGAAGACCGGCTGCAGCCGCTGCCAGCGCTCGCCCGCCTGGGTTGGCAGCAGATCGAGGTCGTGGCCCTCGATCTCGTCCGTGGTGGTGTTGTGCAGGGCCGCCACAAACACCGTGGGCGAAGGGATCACCAGGCCCTGCGCGCTCAGGCCCGCGCGCACCGCCGGGTCGTTGAGCAGCTGGGCCAGCACGCGCGCATTGACCTCGCCGGTCTGGCCGCAGCAGGCGCCGCAGTCCAGCGCCGCGGCGTGCGCGTTGTTGGCGCTCTGGCTGCCGTGGCCCACCAGCAACACCAGCGGCGCCAGCCCGTGGTCCAGACCCATGGCGTGCAGCACGCGCTGCGCCAGCGCCACCTTGGCCTCCAGATCCAGGCCCATCAGCATGGGCCGGCAGACCGGGCGGTAGCGCGCTGGCAGGCCACGGTGGTCGCTGCGCTCACGCTCGCGCGTCGAGGGCCGCAGCCATTCACCGAGCTTGCCCAGGTAGCCCAGGCCCGCGGCCTCGACGAAGGAATAGGCCGCGCTGGGCCAGCGGCTGCTGGCTGACCACTGCTCGGCCCAGGCAAAGCGCTGGCGGCGCGCGAGTGCCGCATCGGCCGTCTCGTCGCGCCGCGCGGGCTGCGCCGGACGCACCATCTCCTGCACCTCCATGGCCGGCGCCAGCAAGCCCGGCAGCTGCGGCCGGCGTGCCGCTGTGGCCAGCGGCGTGTAGGCTACGGGCAGGCCGAAGAAACCGGCAAAGCCCACGGTCTGGATGGCGGGCCAGGCCGCTTCCAGCGCGCGGCGCAGCGGCTCGCTGCGCACGTCGATGCAGAAGGCCGCCTGCACCTCGATGGCCTCGGCACTGGCCACGGGCTGCGTGCCGCCCACGGCCTGCAGCTTGCGCGCCAGCACGCGCTGGTAGCCGAGCTCCAGCGCCTGCTGCCAGACTTCGTCCACCAGCAGGTCCTGGGCTGCACGCTGCAGCCGCTCGTCGGCATGGCGCCATTCGTCCTGCAGGTTGGCAAAGGCACGGTGCGCACTGTCGTCGTCCTTGCATTCGAGCAGGATGGCGCCCCAGGCCAGGCGGATCGCCAGCAGCTCGCGCAGATGGGTGTCGCTGCGACCTTCGAGCCGCGCCTGCCAGCCGAGGTAGGCACACCACGAAGCCCAGCCATTGACCGTGAGCAGCACCGACTCGAGGTAATCCGCCCACACCGCCTCGGGCAGGCCCAGGCGCTGCAGCACCCAGCGCTCGGCGTCGACGCTGGTGGCCGGCAGCGCGTGCAGCGCGCGGCCGAGGTGCGGCAGGCCCATGAGCAGGCCGATGCCATGGTCGTGCGTGAGCGTGTCGCGCCAGAAGGCGTAGAGCCCCTGCGCCTGCTCGGGCTGCCAGTCGGCCTGGTGCTCGTCGAAGTAGGCCGCGCAGGTCTGGCTGACCTGGTGCGTGATGGCCTGGCGCCAGGACAGGCGGGTGTCACGGTGCGGGTCGTCGTCGAGCACGTCGATCAGCAGCGGCAGCTGGTGCGCAGGCAGGGGCGCGCGCAGCGCCGCCACGCAGTCGGCCACCTGCAGGCCGGCGGCCTGGGCCGCGGGCAAGGCACGCAGCGCCGCCGACAGATCAGCCTCGCTCACGCGGCCGCTGTCCCAGGCCTGCTGCAGGTAGTCGCGCGCCGGAAACACGCGCAGGCCGCCGAGCACCGCCATGCGCGCGGCCACCTCGCGCACCGGGCGGCCGATGCGGCCCCAGTGCGGGTTGACGGCGATCGCGCGGTCCAGCGGCCAGGCCGGCGCAATGGCCTCGCAGGCCTGGGCGCAGGCGGCGTCGATGGCGCGGGCCCGTTGTGCGTCGAGCGCAGCCACGGTGGGCTGCCCGGCGAGTAGGGTCGGTTCGTTCAGATTCATCACGGACTCCAGGGGGTTCATCGTCGGGGCCTCAGCGGGCCGTGGCGTTCGGGGCCCAGGCCGTGGGCCAGACGCGCAGCGCCACGCGGGTGTAGAACTCGTCCACATAGAAGCCGGCGTAGCTCCAGCGGCGCCAGCCCTCGAGCAGGGGCGCGCGCCACTGCAGCGTGAGCAGCGCGAGGTACATCACACCCATGCCCAGCGCGGCCACCACGCCCGCCGCATCGTGCGGCCGGTCATGCACGCCCAGGGGCAGCAGGTGCACCGCGGCGGCCAGCGTGGCCAGGCCCAGCACCATGCCCAGGCCCGCGCCCAGGCGGCTCCAGCGCAGGCGCGCCTGCACCGGGTCGCTCGCCCGCGGCAGCCACAGCAGCGGCGCCCAGGCCAGGGCCAGCACCACGCTCCACCACCAGGGCCAGCTGGCCCCGGGCA
>JAIERT010000214.1 GCA_019746735.1 Burkholderiaceae bacterium
TCTCGCTGGACCCGAAGCACGTGAACACCCTGGAGCCGCGCAAGAAGCCCTTCCACACGCTCAACCCCGCCATGGCCCAGCTGGCCGATGGCCGCAGCATGGTCTACGGCACCATGGGTGGCGACGGCCAGCCGCAGACTCAGGCCACGATCTTCAACCGTGTGATGCGCTATGGCGATCACCCCCAGCAGGCCATCGAACGGCCGCGCTGGCTGCTGGGCCGCACCTGGGGCCAGAGCAGTGAATCGCTCAAGCTCGAGAGCCGTTTCGACCCGTCCGTGGTGGCGCAGCTGCGCGCGCGCGGCCACGAGGTGGAGACCATCGCGGCCTGGGACGAGGGCGTGGGCCATGCGGGCATGCTGATCCGCCATGTCAATGGCGTGCTCGAAGGCGGTTTCGATCCGCGCTCCAACGGCGCAGTGGCCTCGTTCTGAGTGTGTGATCAGCCGGCCAGGGCCGGGAAGAGCTTGGTCAGGCCGTCGGACATCACCTCCACGGCCAGGGCCGCGAGGATCAGCCCCATGAGACGGGTCATGACGTTGATGCCGGTCTTGCCGAGCACGCGCGCAATGGGCTCGGCCAGCGCGAAGCACAGGGCCGTGGCGGCGGCCACGACCACGCCGTAGCCCACCAGCGTGCCCAGCTGCAGCAGGTTCTGCGCCTTGTCGGCGTAGATCACCACCGTGGACATGGTGGCCGGGCCCGTGAGCAGGGGGATGGTCAGCGGCACCACGGCGATGCTGGCGCGCGCGGCGGCGTCCTGCATCTCCTCGGCGTTGGACTTGGCCTCGGCCGGCTGGGCGTTGATCATGGCCAGGGCCGAGGTCAGCAGCAGCATGCCGCCGCCGACCTGGAAGCTCGCCAGCGAGATGCCGAAGAAGGCCAGCAGCTGCAGGCCCAGCAGGGCGCTGATGGCGATGACCGCGAAGGCACTGAAGGACGAGATCCAGATCGTGCGCTGTTTCTGCTCGCGCGTGAAATCCTGCGTGTAGTGGATGAAGAAGGGCACGATGGCCAGCGGGTTGACGATGGCCAGCAGGGTGATGAGGGGCTTGAAGTCCATGCTCAGCCTTTCGGGGTGTGGGCGGGTGTGCGGCGGCGGAACATGCCCCAGCCTTCCATGTGCAGCACCTGCTCGCCGTGCTGGTTGTGCATCTCCCAGACCGTGCGCACCAGGCCCACGCTCGGGCGGCTGGCCATGGGCCGCCGGTCGATGACACGGTGGCGCAGGCGCAGTGTGTCGCCAGGGTAGACCGGCTTGGTCCACTTGAGGCTTTCCAAGCCTGGCGAGCCCAGGGCCGCGGCCTGGGAGAGGAAGTTGTCCACCATGAGCCGCATGGCCATCGCGCAGGTGTGCCAGCCGCTGGCGCAGAGCCTGCCGAAGACCGAGGCCTCGGCCGCGGCGTCGTCCAGATGGAAGGGCTGCGGGTCGAACTGGCGCGCGAAGTCCAGGATCTGCTCGCGTGTCGGGCTCACGCTGCCGAGCTCGCGTGTGCTGCCGATCTCCAGGTCTTCCCAGTAGTAGGTGGGGCTTGCCATCAACGTCCTCCCGTGATGTCCACGATGCTGCCCGTGGCGTAGCTGGCCTCGTCCGACAGCAGCCAGACGATGGCGTTGGCGATTTCCTGTGCCGTGCCCGGGCGTTGCAGCGGGATCTGCGGCGCCAGGCGTTGCGCGCGGCCGGGCTGGCCACCGCTGGCGTGGATCTCGGTGTCGATGATGCCCGGGCGCACGGCGTTGACACGGATGCCCTCGGTCGCGACTTCGCGCGCCAGGCCCAGGGTGAAGACGTCGACCGCACCCTTGGCGGCGGCGTAGTCCACGTACTGGCCGGCGGCGCCATGGATCGAGGCCACGCTGCCCACGTTGACGATGGCGCCGCCGCTGCCCCCGTGGCGGGTGCTCATGCGGCGCACGGCCGCGCGCGCGCAGAGCATGGTGCCGTAGACGTTGATGGCGAACATGCGCTGCCAGCGCGCCAGGCTCTGCTCGTCCACCCGCTGCGTGCTGTCCACCACGCCGGCGTTGTTGACCAGGGCATCGAGCCGCCCGAACTTCGCGTCGATCTGCTGGAACATGGCCTCCACCTGGGCTTCGTCGGCCACGTCGGCACGCACGGCCAGGGCCATGCCGCCCTCGGCGCGGATCTGGCGCACCACCTCGTCGGCCGCCAGCGAGTTGGCGGTGTAGTTGACGGCCACGGCGTAGCCGCGCCGGGCGGCCAGCAGGGCGGTGGCCGCGCCGATGCCGCGCCCGCCCCCGGTGATCAGCACAAGCTTGTTCAAATCACGGCTCCTGCAAATGTCATGACGACAAGATACCATTGCCGCAGACGGCTGGAGGCGCCCCGCGCCTCCAGCCCAATTTGCACGAGGAGACGAGACCATGGGACAGTTCATCAACCTGCAGCCGGCCGACGGCGCCAGCATCCCGGCCTATGTGGCCCAGCCCGCGGGCAAGCCGCGCGGTGGTGTGGTGGTGCTGCAGGAGATCTTTGGCGTCAACACCCACATCCGCGAGGTCGCCGATGGCTATGCCGCGGCAGGCTATCTGGCTGTGGCACCGTCCAATTTCCATCGCGTCAAGCCCGGTGTCGAGCTCGGCTACCAGCCCGATGACATGACGGCGGGCATGGCGCTCAAGGCCGCGGTCGAGGACCTGGGCAT
>JAIERT010000307.1 GCA_019746735.1 Burkholderiaceae bacterium
CTGCTCTTCGCCTGGAAGGTGGCCAAGTTCGTCAAGAGCAATGCCATCGTCTTCTGCAAGGACGGCATGACCATGGGTGTGGGCGCGGGCCAGATGAGCCGCCTCGATTCGGCGCGCATCGCCAGCATCAAGGCCGAGCATGCCCAGCTGTCCCTGCGGGGCACGGCCGTGGCCAGCGATGCCTTCTTCCCCTTCCGCGACGGCCTCGACGTGGTCATCGACCACGGTGCGACCTGTGTGATCCAGCCCGGCGGTTCCATGCGCGATCAGGAGGTGATCGATGCGGCGAACGAGCGTGGCGTGGCCATGGTGTTCACAGGTGTGCGCCACTTCCGCCATTGAGGCCCTGCGTGCTGCACAACGAAAAGCGACCCCGGGGTCGCTTTTTTCATGGGCTGGCGCGGTGATCAGCGCAGCGTCCTGAAAACCTCGCGCGCAGCGGCGATGGTGGCGGCGATGTCCTCTTCGCTGTGCGCGGCGCTCACAAAACCGGCTTCGTACAGCGCAGGAGCGATGTAGACGCCGCGATCCAGCAGGCCGTGGAAGAGTCGGTTGAACTTCGCGCCCTCGGTTGTCATGACCGTGGCGTAATTCTGCGGCAGTTCGGGCAGCAGGAAGAAGCCGAACATGCCGCCTTCGCTGTCAGCACAGAAGGGCAGACCTTCAGCGTCCGCGGCAGCCTTCAACCCGTCCATCAGCGCGCGGGTCTTGCGGCCCAGTGCTTCGTAGAAGCCGGGGCGGGCGATCTCGCGCAGCGTGGCCAGGCCGCAGGCCGTGGCGACGGGATTGCCCGAGAGCGTGCCAGCCTGGTAGACCGGCCCCAGCGGGGCGAGCTGCTCCATGATGGCGCGTGGCCCGCCGAAGGCTGCCAGCGGCATGCCGCCGCCGATGACCTTGCCGAGCACGGTGAGGTCGGGCCGGAAGCCCGGAATGAGCTGGGCGTAGACGCTTTGCGCGCTCCCCAGGGCCACGCGGAAGCCCGTCATGACCTCGTCGAACACCAGCAGGGCGCCGTACTGGCTGCAGAGTTCGCGGCAGCGCTTCATGAACGGGACCGAGGCGCGCACGAAGTTCATATTGCCGGCGATCGGCTCGATCATGAGGCAGGCCAGCTCCTTGCCGTGCAGGGCAAAGGCTTCTTCGAGCTGCTGGACGTTGTTGTACTCGAGCACCAGGGTGTGCTGCACCACCTCGGCCGGCACGCCGGCACTCGTGGGATTGCCGAAGGTGGCCAAGCCCGAGCCCGCCTTGACCAGCAAGGCGTCGGCGTGGCCGTGGTAGCAGCCTTCGAACTTGATGATCTTGCTACGTCCCGTCGCGCCGCGCGCCAGGCGCAGGGCGCTCATGCCCGCCTCGGTGCCCGAGCTGACCAGGCGCACCATCTCCATCGACGGCACGAACCTGAGGATCTCCTCGGCCAGTTCAACTTCGCGCTCGGTCGGGGCGCCATAGGAGAAGCCGTCGACAGCCGCTTTCTGCACGGCCTCGAGGACGGCGGGATGCCCGTGGCCCAGGATCATGGGGCCCCAGGAGCCGATGTAATCGATGTAGCGCTTGCCATCGGCATCCCAGAAGCAGGCGCCTTGGGCGCGTTGCACGAAGCGCGGCGTGCCGCCGACGGCGCGGAAGGCGCGCACGGGCGAGTTCACACCGCCGGGGATGACGCGCTTGGCGCGCTCGAACAGGGTTTCGTTGCGGTCAGTGCTGTGTGTCATGCGGTGGGAGTTCCAGGGTCGAAGCCGGGCCTTCGGCAACGTCGTCGTCGGGGTCATCCTCGGTGTCGGCCTGGGCCCAGAGCAGGCGGTCGGGGATCACATGGCCCATGCCGGGGCGGAAGCCTCCGTCCAGACAATGGTCCAGATAGCCCAGCGCTTCGACAAAGGCCTCGCCGAGGTCGCAGCCGCTGGCCACGAGGGCGGCAAGGGTGGCGCTCAGGGTGTCGCCAGCGCCCGAGAACACCGCCTCGAAGCGTTCGAACTTCTCGCTGGCCAGGGTGGTCTGCGGCGAGGCCAGCACGTTTTCGATGTGCTGCTCGGCCGCCGGGATGCCCGTGACCAGGGTGTAGGGCACGCCGTACTCGCCGGCAGCACGGGCGATGTCGCGTGCCGTCGGGCTGCGTTCGCCTTCCCAGTCCGGCAGGAGCCAGCGCCACAGGGTGCTGTGGTTTCCGACCAACACTGTCGTCTGGGGCAGCACGAGCTCCTGGAAGGCGTCCAGGTACAGGTCGATCTGCACCTCGCTCCACCACGACAGGTTGGGCATGTAGGCGATCAGCGGCAGGTCCGGGTAGTCGGTGGCGATCTCGGCAATCGCGCTGAGGTTCTCGGGGGTGCCCACGAAGCCCACCTTGATGGCCTGCATGGTGACGTCCTCCAGCAGGCTGCGCGCCTGCTCCGCCACAACCTCTTCCTCGAAGGGGAAATGATCAAAGGTCTCGGCCGTATCGCGTGCGTAGGTGCCGGTGATCACGGTCAGGGCGTGAGCGCCGGCCGAAGCGATGGCGCTCACGTCGCCCGAGAGTCCACCGGCACCGCTGGGGTCGTTGGCGTTGAAGACCAGCACGCAGGGTGGCTGACCGGAATCGTGGGCGCTGTCCTCGGGGGCTGGGGTTTGCATGGGCTGGCCTGTGTGAGTACTCAGGCAGAATACGGCAAGTCGTTGCGTGA
>JAIERT010000374.1 GCA_019746735.1 Burkholderiaceae bacterium
AGAACGGCAAGCGCATCGCCACGCCGCTGCTCATGGTGGTGGCCCTGGTGGGCCTGACCGACGTGATCTTCGCGGTTGACTCCATTCCGGCCATCTTCGCGATCACGCAGGATCCCTTCATCGTGCTCACGAGCAATGTGTTCGCCATCCTAGGCCTGCGCGCCATGTTCTTCCTGCTGCAGGCCGTAGCCGGCCGCTTCCACCTGCTCAACTACGGCCTGGCCGTGATCCTGGTCTTCATTGGCACCAAGATGATGCTGATCGACCTCTACAAGATCCCGGTGGGCGTGTCGCTGGCGGTCGTGGTGGGCATCCTGGCTGTGACCATGTTTCTCAGCATGCGGACCTCGTCGAAGCAGCCGGCGAGCAAGCGGGTAAGCTAATGGGCAGGGCCCCCGTTGGGGCTCTGGTCAACCCGCCATGCAGATCGACACCCTGCGCCGGCGCCTGCGGGCGCTGGGCGCCAATCCCCGTCACGAGCACCGTGTGCTGCGCCTGTGGTCGCAGGCGCTGCCGCAGGACCACGGCAGCCGGCCGATCGAGAACTTTCTGCCGGCTACGCTGCGTGCAGCCCTGCCGGAAATTGCGCGCGAGCTCGCTGCGCTGGCCAGGACCCACACGGAACACCCGGGCGAGGACGGCTCGCTGCGCCGCGTGGTCGCGCTCGCGGACGGCCAGCTGGTCGAAAGCGTACACATGCCACCGGGCCGCACACCGGCGCTGTGCGTGTCCACCCAGGTCGGCTGCGCCGTGGGCTGCACCTTCTGCATGACGGGCACCACGGGGCTGCTGCGCCAGCTCGGCAGTGCGGAGATCGTGGCCCAGGTCGCGCTGGCGCGGGCCAGTCGGCCGGTACAGCGCGTGGTCTTCATGGGCATGGGCGAGCCGGCGCACAACCTGGACAACGTGCTCGAAGCCATCGACCTGCTGGGCACGGCCGGCAACATCGGGCACAAGAACCTGGTGTTTTCCACCGTCGGTGATCCGCGTGTGTTCGAAGCCCTGCCGCGCGGACGTGTGAAGCCGGCGCTGGCGCTGTCCCTGCACACCACGCGCGCCGACTTGCGCGCGCAGCTGCTGCCACGCGCGCCGCGCCTCACGCCGGAGGAGCTGGTGGAGGAGGGGGAGCGCTACGCACGGGCCAGCGGCTATCCGATCCAGTACCAGTGGACCCTGCTCGCCGGTATCAACGACAGCGCCGAGGAAATCGAGGGGCTGGTGCGTCTCCTGCACGGCAGGTACGCCATCCTCAACCTCATCCCCTACAACGCCGTCGACGGCCTGCCCTACCAGCGACCGACGCGGGAGGCCGCTGCCGAGATGGCGCGGCAACTGCATCGCCGAGGCATCCTCACCAAGCTGCGCCAGTCCGCGGGGCAGGATGTGGATGGTGGTTGCGGTCAGCTGCGTGCGCGTGCGGTAAGTACGCGGCGGGTGATTGCAGTGCAAACCAATTAAGTCGTTACTGATGCAGCGTGCATATCGGTGGTGCATGCGCAACACTTTTCTTCGAAACATCCTCTCGGGTTTGGAGACCACGCATCACGCGTGGAAGAATCAGATTGACCTTTGATCGATGTCAGCTAGGGAGGAAATCCATGAAGAAGAGTTTGATCGGGCTGGCGCTCGCCTGCGCAGCCCTGGGTGCCAGCGCGGATGCGCCGCGGGTACGCATGTATGCCAACGTGGGCTATGGTTTCGGCGGGCAGCCGCTGATTCAAGGGATCTGGGTTGACTCCAGTAACCAGCAGACGGGGACCTGGGATATCAAGACCGGCAAAGGCTCGATCATTGCGCTCGGGGCTGACGTCCGCATCACGGACCGGTTCACCGTCCAGGCCAACATGGGGTACGAAACAGACAGTGTCGAGGGAGATGGCGCGGGGTATAAGTTCTCGAGAGTTCCGCTGGAGCTGATCGGCTATTACTCTGTGACTGAGCGCTTCCGTATGGGCTTGGGCGTTCGTCGCGTTCAAAACACCAATCTCCAGGGGAGTGGTGGCCTCGACGGCCGGCACTACGCCTACACCCATTCTGGTGGCGGTGTGCTGGAGGGGCAGTACTTCTTCAGCGCACCTTCCACGACCAGCCGTGAGCCCCTGTTTGGCATGTATCTGCGGTATGTGCATGAGAACTACCAGCTGCGGGACTATCAAGACGAGAAGAAAGACGGCAATCACTTTGCCCTCGGCTTGATGTTCTATTACTAAAAAACCCAGACCGGGAACTCACGCGCCAGCTTCCCTTGCCGAAAGCTGGAGGAGGTGCATTCAGTATCCACGCTGCCCCATCTGTGGGCAGCGAGTAAAATCGTGGTCCTTCCAAGGAGCGTTGCAGCAGCACCCCGGTGTTGTCAGGCTTGGATGACCCAACGACGCTCACCTGCTTTTTGTTTCTTCAGGTGAGCCGCATGTCTGAAATTTCCGTTCCCCCCATGAAACTGTCCGGCCTGGAGCCGGTGCTCATTGGTGCGGACACCCTGTTCGTCAACGTCGGCGAGCGCACCAACGTCACCGGGTCCAAGGCCTTCGCGCGCATGATCCTCAACGGCCAGTTCGAGGAGGCGCTGGCCGTGGCGCGCCAGCAGGTGGAAAACGGCGCCCAGGTGATCGACATCAACATGGACGAGGCCATGCTCGACAGCCAGGCCGCCATGGTGCGCTTCCTGAACCTGATCGC
>JAIERT010000136.1 GCA_019746735.1 Burkholderiaceae bacterium
ATGCCAGGGATCCCTATTTCACCTCGCTGCGCGAACGCTGGGGCGAGCAGCTGCGCAAGGTCTTCAACGAGCTGCCCGACCCGGGCTACTGGAAGTAAGGGGTTCCAGACCAGGGCTCTCGTGGATCAGGCTTTGCCAGTCCATTGGGAGCGCCCCCTCCCGCCGTAGGCGAGAAAGGGGCTGAGGGTTGCGGCTCCAAGCCTGCCTGCGCAGGTTTGGACAGCCCGAAGAGCCACGGCCTCTGGCCGTGAGCACGTAGGGGCGCAGCCCCTCAGGGGGTGCTTCAGGTCCCGATCACACCGCCATCGCGCTTGCGGATCACCACGGTGGCCGAGCGCGGGCGCGCACCGGGCTGGCCCGAGGGCCAGGTCGAGTACTTGCCCGGATCGGCCGGGTCGCTGCGCTCCGAAGGGCTTTCGCCCGGGTGCTGGATGTTGATGAACAGGGTGCGGCCGTCCGGCGTGGCCGTGGCGCCCGTGATCTCGCAGCCACGGGGGCCCGTGAGGAAGCGGCGGATCTCGCCCGTGGCCGGGTCGGCTGCCAGCATCATGTTGTTGCCCAGGCGCGCCAGATCGCCCTTGCCCATGGCCGAGGTCGACATGTCTGTCTGGATCCAGAGCAGGCCACGTGCATCGGTCCACAGGCCGTCGGGGCAGGCGAAGAGGTCGCCTTGCACATTGCCGCGCGCTTCGGCGCGCGTGTTGGCCGGGTCACCGGCCAGCACGAAGTGGTTCCAGCGCATGCGCGTGCTGTCAAAATCGCCGTCCTCCTTCCAGCGGACGATGTGGCCCATGCTGTTGCCGGCGCGCGGGTTGGCGGCGTCCGTGCCCGGGTTCCTGCCCGTGCCGCGGTTGCTGTTGTTGGTCAACGTGCAGTAGACCCAGCCCTGGTGGTCGATGTCTATCCATTCGGGGCGGTCCATCTTGGTCGCGCCCAGTGCGTCGCTGGCCTGACGACTTTTGATCAGCACGTCCCCCTGATCGGCAAAGCCATTGGCCGCGGTCAGTGGGCCCTGGCCGTGCGTGAGCGGCAGCCACTCGCCGCTGCCATCGGCGTCGAACCTGGCGACGTAGAGCGTGCCGTGGTCCAGCAACGTGGTGTTGGCGCGCGCGCCGCCGCTCTGGATGCGGTCGCGGCTGACGAACTTGTAGATGTATTCGAAGCGCGCATCCTCGCCCATGTAGACCACGGCGCGGCCGTCCTTGGTCGTCGTCACTGTCGCGCCCTCGTGCGCGGCGCGGCCCAGGGCCGTGCGCTTGATCGGGGTGGAGGCCGGGTCCATGGGGTCGATCTCGACGATCCAGCCGAAGCGGTTGGGCTCGTTCGGTTCCCGGGTGGCGTCGAAGCGGGCGTCGTGCTCATGCCAGCGGTAGCCGCCACCACCGCCTTTTCTCAGCCCCCAGCGTTTCTCGTGCTCGCTCAGGCTGTCGCCGCCGCTGAAGTAGTTGATGAAGTTTTCCTCACAGCTGAGGTAGGTGCCCCAGGGCGTGATGCCGCTGCCGCAGTTGTTGAGCGTGCCCAGCACGCGACGGCCTTCGGGATCGGCGCTGGTGCGCATCAGCGCATGGCCCGCAGCCGGGCCGGCCACAGCCATGGGGGTGTAGGCCGTGATGCGGCGCGCCCAGGGCGAGGGGCGCACCTGCTCCCAGCGGCCCTGGCGCTGCACGACCTCGATCACCGAGACGCCATGCGCGGCCTGGGCCTTGCGCACCTTCTCGGCGCTCCAGTTCTGCTGGCCGTCGGCGAACAGCAGGCCCTCGTCGGTGTACTCGTGGTTGAGCACCAGCAGCCCGCGTTCGGAGCCGTGCAGGGCGAAATAGTGGATGCCGTCGTGGTGCATGCCCAGCTGGGCCGCCTGCTCCACCGCGCTGTTGCCGGCGTCAGTCCGGAAGGCCGGGCTGTGCTCGGGCAGGCCCACGGGGTCGCCCCAGGGCGCGATGACTTGGGCGATGTAACCCTCGGGCACCACGATGCGGTCCGCCGTGCTCACGGGCACGCTGGCAAAGCCCAGCAGGGGCTTGTGGCTGCCTGGGCTGGCACAGCCGGCCAGCGGGGCCAGCAGGCCACCGAGGGCCACGCCCAGACCGGCGCGCAGCACGGTGCGGCGCGCCGGATCGGAAATCTCATGGAAGCTGGGGTTGGAGGAACAGTTGCTGTTCTCCATGCGTGCAAAGTCTTTGGCCATGTCGTCGCTCGTCCTGCGTTGGAGGAAGGGCACCCTCTGCGGGTGCCGCCTGCCGTTTGTACGGCCGCAAGATGACAGGCTGAAGACAGCCGGGTGACAGACCCGGGGCGCCGGCCTCAGGCGCTGGCGCTGAACTTGGCGTAGCTGGCCTCGTCCATCAGGGCGTCGAGTTCGGCGGGGTTCTTGAGCGTGAGCTTGTAGAACCAGCCCGCGTCCAGCGGCTCGCTGTTGGCCAGGGCCGGGTCGGCGCGCAGCGCTTCGTTGACCTCGGTGACGGTGCCGCTGACCGGGGTGTAGACGTCGGCCGCGGCCTTGACGGACTCGACCACACCGGCAATCTCGCCGGCCGCCAGCACCTTGCCCACGGCAGGCAGGTCCACGAAGACGATGTCGCCCAGGGTGTCCTGCGCGTGCACGGTGATGCCCACCACGCCTGTTTCGCCTTGCACCCGCACCCACACGTGTTCGTCGCTGAACCTGATCATGTCTGCCACTCCATAGTCGAGGCGCCGATCTTAACCG
>JAIERT010000219.1 GCA_019746735.1 Burkholderiaceae bacterium
CCACGGCGGGTTCGTGCCCGTCCTCGGCCTGGCCGCTGACGTAGCCGATGGGTTTGTTGAGCAGGATGGTGACCTGCGTGGCCTGCTGGTTCTGGGCTTGCTTGTCGATCTCGATGCGGTCGGTGGGCCCCACCTGCTGGCCCATCTCGGCCACCTGGCCGTTGACCTTGACCCAGCCGTTCTCGACCCAGGCGTCGGCCTCGCGGCGCGAGCACAGGCCCAGCTCGGCCATGCGCTTGTTGATGCGGCTGGTGGCCGCGGCGCCACCGGGCTTGGGTGCGGCCGCGCCCTCGGGGCGCGGTGCACGGCGCAGGGGGCCGGCGGATTTGCCGGGGGGGAAGTCTTCTTTCATGGGGAACCGATTGTAGGTTCCCGGCCTTTTAGGGCTGCTTGCCGAAATGCGCGAGGAAGTGGGCCATGTCGTCGAGCTGGGCGTTGCTGAAGCCGCGTAGGGCGTTGGTCATGACGGTGTCGCGGCCGGGGCCGGGCTTGTCGCGGTATTCGAGCATGACCTCGCGCAGGAAGGTCTCATGCTGGCCGGCCAGGCGCGGGATCTGGTCGCGGCCCTTGTAGTCCGGCAGATGGCAGCTGCCGCACAGGCTGGTGGCGGCCAGCTCCTTGCCGCGCTGGTAGCGCGCGGCGTCCACGGCGCCGGGCATGGGCGCGGGCGTCTGCGCGGCGTAGTACTTGGCCAGCTCGATCAATGCGGCATCGTCCAGGCCGTCGAGCACGCCCTTCATGGGCGGGATGTCACGCAGCCCTTCGCGGATGAGCACGAGCTGGTTCTCCATGAAGATGCGCGGCTGACCGGCGAGCGAGGGGAATTGCGGGATCTGCGAGTTGCCTTGCGGCCCGTGGCAGGAGGCGCAGAGCTCCAGGCGCGGGGGCTGCTGGGCCTGGGCGTGCAGGCCGGTGGCTAGCAACAGAGCAGCGAGGAGGGGGTGAAAAGAATTCTTCATGACGGGAACCTGAGGAAAAAAAGCAGGGCCCTTGCGGGCCCTGCTTGTCGCGAGTCTGCGAGGTGCTTACTTCGCGTAGGACACGCGATAGATCGCGCCGTTCTGCTCGTCCGAAATCAGCAGCGCGCCGTCGGGCATCTGCAGGAAGTAGGTCGGACGGCCCCAGAAGGTGTTGGCTGCGGGGTCGGCGAAGCCGGTCATGAAGGGCGTGACGGTGGCACCGCTGCCGTCGGGGTTGGCGGTGACGGCCACGACGTCGAAGCCGAACTTGGTGCTGCGGTTCCAGGAGCCCTTGCGCGCCACGAAGGCTGCGTTCTTGAAGACCGGCGGGAACATGTTGCCGGTGTAGAAGTGCACGCCCATGGCCGCGGCGTGCGGGCCCACGGTGGTGACGGGCAGGGTCACGCCGTCACAGGGGTTGGCTTTCTTGACGTCCGGATCGGCCACGCCCTTGGCATGGCAGTAGGGGAAGCCGAAGAAGGGCGTGCCACCCATGCCCAGCTTCCACCAGCTCGGCTTGGGCAGGCGGTTGAGCTCGTCCTCGGGGGTGTCGTCGCCCAGCCAGTCGCGGCCATGGTCGCTGAACCAGAGTTCGCCCGTGACGGGGTGGAAGTCGAAGCCCACGGTGTTGCGCACGCCGGTGGCAATGACTTCCATGCCCGAGCCGTCGGCGTTGTAGCGGCGGATCTGGGCGTATTCATCGGTGGGCAGGGCGCAGATGTTGCACGGTGCGCCGAAGGGCACGTAGAGCTTGCCGTCAGGCCCGAAGCGGATGTACTTCCAGTTGTGGTGCTCCAGCGGCGGCAGCTTGAAGGCGGCCGTCATGTCCACCGGGGTGGCGTTGGGGTTCTTCTCGATGCCATCAAAACGCAGCACCTTGTCGATGGCCATCACGTAGAGGTTGCCGTTGTGGATGGTGGCGGCAGGCTGCTTGAGCTTGTCGACCACGACGCGGCTGGTGCGGCTGCTGCCGTTGTCGGTGATCTCGTAGACACGGCCCAGGCCGCGCGTGCCGCCGTAGATCTTGCCGCTCTCGCCGCGGCTGATGGCGCGGATGCCCGGCGTGCCGGTGGACCAGACCTCGACCTTGAAGCCAGGCGGCAGGCGCAGCTTGTCCAGCGGGATCTCGGCCGCGGACGTCACGGTGTTCTTGCCGGGCAGCGGGGCCAGGGTAGAGCTGGCCTGGCTGGCGGACATGCCCTGCTTCCAGGCGGGCTGGCCTGCGGCCACGGAGCCGGCCGAGGGCGTGGTTGTCACCGCAGACTGCGGCGGGGTGGACTGGCAGCCGGCCAGCAGCGCGGCCAGCAGTACGCCAGCGAGGGGAAGGAACTTGCGCATGGGGGTCTCCGGGTAAACGTTGTTGTGCAGAGCCTTGCCATGCTAGGCATGGTGCACTTTGGTTCATCTAGGGTTTCCACCGAGAGTTCATGCGCTGCGGACACTAAGCGATATAAGGAATATTGATGAGTGCGGGGCCGACGGGCGCCCGGCGATGCCTTGGTTTTGATTGGTCACGCACCCGCCTCACGTGAGTGTTCCAAATCGAGACACAACAGCCCCACTGCCAGCATGACTAGCTGCAAACCGCCTTGCGCACCCTGCAGCGCGTGGGCTTAATCGCCTGACCGGTGCGCCGGGCGGCACGCCGGACATAGCAAGAAAACACAGAGGAGCAAACATGATCAAACGCAAGCTGGGCCTGGCCCTGCTCGCGGCGGGCTTCGCCGCCGCGGCCGCAGCGCAGTCGGGCCGGGACAATCTG
>JAIERT010000050.1 GCA_019746735.1 Burkholderiaceae bacterium
AGTTGAACTTGGCGTCCAGGGCGATGATGTTGCCCTTGCTGTCGCGGTTCAGGGGGTTGATCTCGACCAGCGAGGCGTCGGTCTCCATGTAGCACTTGTAGAGCTTCTGGCAAACGTCGATGAACTGAGCCACGGAGTCGGCGGGCATGCCCACGCCCTTGGCGAGCTCCTGGCCTTGCGCCTGGGTCAGGCCGGTCGCGGGATCGACGAAGATCTTGACGATCTTCTCGGGCGTGCTGTGCGCCACTTCCTCGATGTCCATGCCGCCCTCGCTGGAGGCGATGAAAGCCACCTTCTGCGTGCCGCGGTCGGTCACGACGGACAGGTAGTATTCCTTCTGGATGTCGGCGCCGTCTTCGATATAGAGGCGGCGGACCTTCTGGCCCTCAGGACCGGTCTGGTGGGTCTTGAGCTGCATGCCCAGGATGTCGGTCGCGCGGGCCTTGACGTCGTCGATCGTCTTGGCCACCTTCACGCCACCGCCCTTGCCACGACCACCGGCATGGATCTGCGCCTTGACGACCCACACAGGGCCGCCAAGCTTCTGGGCGGCCTCGACGGCCTCCTGGACGGTGAAGGCCGGAATGCCGCGCGGCACCGGCACACCAAACTGACGCAAGATGTCCTTGCCTTGGTACTCGTGAATCTTCATGAGGGTTCTCTCAGGAAATGGATTTCTGTCCGATCAGGGCACCGGTACGTCCCCTGGCTGGTGCTGGCTGTAGCACAGCCTTGGAATGTATCATGTTGCTCTGCACAAAACCGGTGCGCCCAAGCCCGGTTTCATAAATTCGCCCCATCAAAGTATCAGCCCATGTCCGCCAAGAAAATCTTCATCGACGGCGAGGCCGGCACCACCGGCCTGCAGATCCGCGAGCGCCTGCTGGCCATGCCGCAAGTCGAACTGGTGAGCATTGCCGCGGAACGCCGTAAAGACCCCGCCGCCAAGCGTGAGCTGCTGGCCGGCGTCGATCTGGTCATTCTCTGCCTGCACGATGAGGCGGCCGTCGAGACCGTGGCCCTGGTGGACGAGCTCGAGAAGTCCTCGGGCCGGCCCGGCCCCAAGATCATCGATGCCTCGACGGCCCACCGCGTGGCGCCGGGCTGGGTCTACGGCTTCCCCGAGCTGACCCGCGAGCACGCCCAGGCCGTGGCCCAGGCGCGGCGCGTGGCCAACCCCGGCTGCTACCCCACGGGCGGTATTGCCCTGCTGCGCCCCCTGGTGGATGCCGGCCTGCTTCCTCCCGACTATCCGATCGTGCTGTCCGGCTACTCCGGTTACTCCGGGGGCGGCCGCCAGATGATCGAGGCCTATGAAGTCACCAAGACTGCGCCTCCGCTAGAGGTCTATGGCCTGGGCCTGACCCACAAGCACCTGCCCGAATTCCAGCGCTACACGGGGCTGACGCGCCGACCCATCTTCGTGCCGGCCGTCGCCAACTTCTACGCCGGCATGATCGATCAGATCGGACTGCAGTTCGACCTGATGAAGGGCGTGAGCCGCAGCCAGCAGCTGGAAGACGCGCTGCGCGCGCATTACATGGGCAGCGAGTGGGTCAGCGTCGTTCCGCCGGCGCCGGGCGGCCGCCTGGAGCCGACGGCGCTCAACGGCACCAACAAGATGGAACTCAGCGTCTACGGCAACGACAGCCTGGGCCAGGCCGTGCTGGTGGCGCGCTTTGACAACCTGGGCAAGGGCGCCAGCGGCGCGGCGGTGCAGAACCTCCAGCTGATGCTTGGGCTGTAATCAGACGCCGTCGTCTTCCGGTGCGCTTCCCAGCGCCCGGCGCACCACCTCACCGGAGAAACCACGCGCCAACAGAAAGCGCGTCTGCCTGGCACGCTCCTGCGCGGTTTCCGGCGGGCCATCAAAGCGGCGTCGCCAGACCTCGCGCGCCCGCGACAGCTCGGAGTCCTTCACGCTGGCCAGGGTCTGGTCGATGAGGTCGCGCGCCAGCCCCTTGTCCTGCATCTCCTGCCGCAGCCGTATGGCGCCGTATTGTCCGGCCCGGCGGTGCACCAGGGACTCGGCCGCGCGCTGCTCGCTCAGATAGCCTTTGGCCTGCAATTCATCCAATGCCTGGGCCAGCGTGCCCGGCTCTTCCTCGTAAGGTGCGAGCTTGCGCTCGAGTTCGAACCGGGTGTGTTCACGCTGGCCCAGCAGCCTCAAGGCCCTACCCTTGAGGCTGACTTGGAAAGCCGGCTTGGCGCCGGCTGGCTTCTGCGGGCCCGACACGTTGTGTCTTACTCTTCTGCGGCGGCCTCTTCCACCTCACCGCGCTGCGGGATGCCCAGGGACTCGCGCACCTTGTTCTCGATTTCCAGCGCCAGCTCGGGGTTCTCGCGCAGGAACTCGCGTGCGTTGTCGCGGCCCTGGCCGATCTTCTCGCCGTTGTAGGCGTACCAGGCACCGGACTTCTCGACGATCTTGGCGTTCACGCCCATGTCGATGATCTCGCCATGGCGGCTGATGCCCTCGCCGAACAGGATGTCGAATTCGGCCGTCTTGAAGGGGGGCGCCACCTTGTTCTTGACGATCTTGACCTTGGTCTCGTTGCCGATGGCTTCCTCGCCCTTTTTGATGGTGCCGGTGCGACGGATGTCGATGCGCACCGAGGCGTAGAACTTGAGCGCGTTGCCGCCGGTGGTGGTCTCGGGGCTGCCGAACATCACGCCGATCTTCATGCGGATCTGGTTGATGAAGATGACCATGCAGTTGGTCTTCTTGA
>JAIERT010000169.1 GCA_019746735.1 Burkholderiaceae bacterium
ACGTCAACGACGCCAACGGCCACACCGAGAAGGTCCGCGGCCTGGGTGTGGTCGGCCAGCAGCCCCTGCTGCAGCCGGGCACCACCTTCGAATACACCAGCGGCACCCGCCTGCGCACGCCCACGGGCACCATGCACGGCAGCTATTTCTTCGTGGCCGAGGACGGTGAGCGCTTCGACGTCGACATCCCCCTGTTCGTGCTGGACGCGCTCAGCGGAAGCGGTGCGGGCGGCAACCGCACGCTGCACTGAGATGGCCACGCCGTCCACGCTCGCCCCCCTGCTCGACACCCTCGACCCTGACGCCCCGCAGGTCGAACGCCACCTCTGGCTGGTCGGCCTGCTGGACTGGATGCGCGGCGACCGCAGCTCGGTCGCCACCACCCTGGAGCGTCTGCAGCTTCTGATCGAGCGGCTGGAGGGCGACACCGAGCTGCGCACCCGAGCCCAGGCCTGGTGGCGGGCCCTGCTCGGCGGCGTGGACAGCACCACCCTGCTGGCCGACCACGGCTTCGCCCAGCGCCCGGTCTTCCTCAGCGAGTTCATCAGTCGCCTGCTGCACCGCGTGCTGCCCGCCACACCGCAGACGCGCGACGCCTCCGAGCTGCACACCCTGCTCTTTCCGCACGAGTTCGACGCCGCCTGGCTGGGACGCCTGGACGAGGAGACCGAGCGGCGCCTGGCGGCGGTGCTCGGGCTGCAAACCACGGGCTCCTGGTCCTGGCACGCAGCCCTGGAGGAATCGATCGCCTGCTGCGTCAGCCAGATCTGCGCCATCGGCTACGCCCCCGAGCTGCGCCTGCGCATGGAACACAGCACGCACCTGCAGGCCTATCGGGAGCTGCTGGTCGACTTCGAGACGCTCAGGCGCGCGCTGCACCAGCGCCCGCTGGACCCCTCGGCCCTGGACCCGGCCGTGCAGGCCTTCAAGGACCGGCTCGACGACTGCCGCCAGTCGGCCAACGGCGTCTACGAGCATCTGGACGAGCACGGCATCTCGGTCGACGTGGTGTTCCGCCTGCGCCAGCTGCGCGAGCGCATCCTGCGCTGCCGCCTGCTGCTCGACGCCCTGCTGGCGCCGGACGCCGCAGGCACGGGCAAGCTGCTGGCCCAGCTCGTGCAGGCCGGCCACAACAGCTGCAGCCTGCGCGCGCTGATCGCCAGCAACTCTTCGCTGCTGGCGGCCAAGGTGGCCGAGCGCAGCGCCGAGACCGGCGAGCACTACATCACGCGCAACCGCGCCGACTACTACGCCATGGTGCGCAAGGCCGCAGGCGGCGGTGCCGTGATGTCGGTCACCACGCTCATGAAGTTCGCGCTGCTGGGCCTGGGCCTGTCGGCCTTCTGGAGCGGCTTTGCCGCCGGTCTCAACTACGCGCTGAGCTTCGTGCTCATCCAGCTGCTGCACTGGACCGTGGCCACCAAGCAGCCCGCCATGACCGCACCGGCCATGGCCGCCAAGCTCAAGGACCTGGACGCGCCGGGCGCGGTCGAGGACTTCGTCGACGAGGTGACGCACCTCGTGCGCTCGCAGGTGGCCGCCGTGATCGGCAACCTGGCCCTGGTCGCGCCGGGCGTGCTGCTGCTGTGCGGCGGGCTCTGGCTGGTCCTGGGCCAGCCCCCGCTGAGCCGTGAAAAGGCGGAGTACGTGCTGGGTTCGCTGACCCTGCTCGGCCCCACCGCGCTGTTCGCGGCCTTCACCGGCGTGCTGCTGTTCGCCTCCAGCATCATCGCGGGCTGGACCGAGAACTGGTTCGTGCTGCAGCGCATGGACTCGGCCCTGCGCTACCACCCGCGCATCACCGCCCTGCTGGGCAGGGAACGCGCCGCGCGCTGGTCCGCCTTTGCGCGCGAGAACATCTCGGGCCTGGCAGCCAACATCTCGCTGGGGCTGATGCTGGGCCTGGTCCCGGCCTTCGCGCTGTTTTTCGGCCTGGGCCTGGATGTGCGCCATGTCACCCTGTCCACCGGCCAGATCGCCGCGGCCAGCGTGACCCTGGGGCTGGACGTGCTGCGCCTGCCGGTCTTCTGGTGGTGCGTGGCGGCCATCGCCGTCACGGGCGCGCTCAACGTGGCCGTGAGCTTCTTCTTCGCCTTCCGCCTGGCCCTGCGCGCCCACAACGTCACCGGCCTGGACCGCGTGCGCATCTACCGTGCCATCCGCGCCCGCGCGCGCCGCGCGCCGCTGAGCTTCTTCTGGCCTGCGCGCGAAGCCGCCGCACCGGCGCCTGTGCCCCATGGGTGAGTTCGAGCTGATCCGGCGCTATTTCCAGCGCGAGAACACGGTGCCCAACCCGGCCGTGGCCCTGGGCATCGGGGACGACTGCGCCCTGCTGCAGCCCGCGCCCGGCATGCAGCTGGCCATCTCCTGCGACATGCTGGTAGAGGGCCGGCACTTCTTTGCCGATGTCGATCCCGAGGCCCTGGGCCACAAGGCCCTGGCGGTGAACCTCAGCGACCTGGCCGCCAGCGGCGCACGGCCGCTGGCCTGCACGCTGGCCTTGTCCCTGCCGCAGGCCGACGAGGCCTGGCTCGCCGCCTTCGCGCGCGGCCTGTTTGCCCTCGCGGATGCGCACGGCTGCACGCTCATGGGCGGCGACACCACGCGTGGCCCGCTCAATCTCTGCCTCACGGTCTTCGGCGAAGTGCCCATCGGCCAGGCCTTGCTGCGCTCGGGCGGCCGGCCCGGCGATGAACTCTGGGTCAGTGGCACGCTGGGGGATGCGCGCCTGGCGCTGGA
>JAIERT010000396.1 GCA_019746735.1 Burkholderiaceae bacterium
GTGGGCGCCATGGTGCTGGCCTCCATCCTCTCGGTCACGGCGCACCTGGGCCTCTTCGGCCCGCTGGCCCAGGCCTTTTCGGCCGTGATCGCGCTGGGCACGGCCTTCATCGCCGCGCCGCTGATCGCCTGGGCCACGCGTGGGCGCTACTACATCGCGCGGCAGAGCGAGCTGGTGGCCGAGAGCAAGGCCAACGCCGGCCCCTACGCGCATTACGGCGTGCGTCGCTGCGTGATCTGCGAGGGCGAGTACGAAGGCCCGGACATGGCGCATTGCCCGGCCTACCAGGGGCCCATCTGCTCGCTGTGCTGCACGCTGGATGCGCGCTGCGGCGACCTGTGCAAACCGCAGGCCAGCCTGTCGGCGCAGTGGACGGGCATGCTGCAGCGCCTGTTGCCGCGCAGTCTCTGGCCCTATCTGGACTCGGGCCTGGCGCACTTCCTCCTGCTCATGCTGGTCACCGTGCCGGTGCTCGCGGGGGTCTTCGGCCTGTTCTACCAGCAGGAGCTGCAGGCCCTGGCCCAGGTCTATGCCGACAGCGAGTTGCCTGCCTTCGTGCAGGCTGCGCTGCGCGGTGGCTTTCTCAAGACCTATCTGGCCCTGCTGCTGATCGCGGGCATGGCGGCCTGGTGGGTGGTGCTGGCGCACAAGAGCCGGCAGGTGGCACAGGAGGAGTCGAACCGCCAGACGGCCCTGCTGATGCGCGAGATCGAGCTGCACCAGCAGACCGACGCCGCGCTGCAGCAGGCCCGCCGCACCGCCGAAGAGGCACAGCACCAGGCCGAGCAGGCCAACCAGGCCAAGAGCCGCTACATCAGCGCCATCAGCCACGAGCTGCGCACACCGCTCAACAGCATCCTGGGCTACGCCCAGCTCATGGGCGAAGACCCGCAGGTGCCTAGCCATCGCAAGCACGCGGTGCAGGTGATCCGCCGCGGGGGGGAACACCTGCTCTCGCTGATCGAAGGCACGCTGGACCTGGCGCGCATCGAGTCCGGCAAGCTCACGCTGGACGTCAAGCCCATGGCCTTTGCCGACGCCGTGCACGAGCTGGCCGCCATGTTCGAGCTGCAGGCCGCGGCCAAGGGCCTGGCCTTCCGCTTTGCGCCGCTGTCCACACTGCCCGAGCGCGTGCGCGCCGACGAAAAGCGCGTGCGCCAGATCCTCATCAACCTGCTGGGCAATGCCATCAAGTTCACGGCCCAGGGCGCGGTGAGCTTGCAGGTGCGCTACGCACGCGAGATGGCGCACATCGACATCCGCGACACGGGCCCCGGCATGACGCTGCAGGACGTGGACCGCCTCTTCGAGCCCTTCACGCGCACCGCCTCGGCCCAGGGCACACCCGGCGCGGGCCTGGGCCTGACCATCGCCAAGATGCTCACCGACCTCATGGGCGGTGAACTCACCGTGCAGAGCACGCCCGGCCTGGGCTCGGTCTTCCACGTCAAGCTCTTCCTGCCCGAGGTGCATGCCGCGCTGCCCTCCGCCCGGCCGGCCCTGCCCAGGCCGCCGCGGCGCGGTTATGCGGGTGCGCGCCGCCACGTGCTGGTGGCGGACAACGAGGAGCCGGACCGCGAGATGCTGAGCCAGTTGCTTGTGCCCCTGGGCTTCGTGCTGCGCACCGCCGCCAGCGGCCACGATGCGCTGGACCTGCTGGCCGCGGGCTACCAGCCGGACGCCGTTTTCATGGACCTGGCCATGCCCGGCATCGACGGCTGGGAGACCATACGCCGTCTGCGGCGCATGCCCGGCCTGGCCGAATTGCCCGTGGCCGTGGTCTCGGCCAACGCCTTTGACAAGGGGCTGGAGAACGATGCGGGCATCACCGTGGCCGACTTCATCACCAAGCCCATACGCCACAGCGAGCTGCTCGACTGGCTGGAGCAGCGCCTGCAGCTGCAGTGGACGGAACGCGTTGCACCCACCCCGGAGCCGGTGGCGCCGGCGCCCGTGCTGCCGCCTGCGGCCGAACGCCAGGCCGAGCTGCGCGAGCTGGCCAGCCTGGGCTACTACCGCGGTATCGTGCGCCTGCTGGACGAGATCGAAGCGCAGAACCCGGCCCACCACAGCTGGGTGGAGCAGGTGCGTACACTCACACGCGCCTACCGCTTTGACGCCATCCTGGCGCTGCTGGACAAAGACACGGTCAAATGAACGACACCCTGGACCAGGCCCTCAACCGCGCGCACAGCGACGTGGTGCTCATCGTCGACGACGTGCCCGACAACCTCTCGCTGCTGCACGACGCGCTGGACGAATCGGGCTGCACCGTGCTGGTGGCGCTGGACGGCGCCTCGGCCCTGCAACGCGCTGCGCAGGCCCGGCCCGACATCGTGTTGCTCGACGCCATGATGCCGGGCATGGACGGCTTCGAGGTCGCACGGCGTCTGAAGGCCGACGCTGCCACGGCCCACATCCCCATCATCTTCATGACGGGCCTGACCGAGACCGAACACCTGGTGGCCGCGCTGGAAGCGGGGGGCACCGACTACGTGACCAAGCCGATCCGGCCGAAGGAGGTGTTGGCGCGCATGCAGGTGCATCTGCAGGCCGCGCGCGAACGCCGCCAGGCCCGCAACGCGCTCGATGCCTTCGGCTACGCCAGCCTCACCGTGCGTGCAAGTGACGGGCGCCTGATGTGGCAGACCCCGCTGGCGCGCGAGCTGCTGCAACGCTATTACGGCAGCACCGGCCCGGTTCTGCCCGAGCCCGTGCTGGCCTGGCTGCACCGCAGCGTGGCGCATCTGG
>JAIERT010000349.1 GCA_019746735.1 Burkholderiaceae bacterium
AGTTGCCGCTGGTCTGGATGCCGTGCATGTTCACGCTGGCCAGCAGGTCCATGACGTCGGCGCTCTGGTCCAGCGGGATCCAGTTGAACTGCACGTTCTGGCGCGTGGTGAAGTGGGCGTAGCCCGTGACCAGCTTGCTGCCGATGGCCTTGCCGTCGCGCAGCTGGATGTCGCCGAGCTTGTTCTGTGCGGCGATGGCGCCCTGGAAAACCTCGTTCGAGGGCTGGTCGTACTCGCGAGCGATCCTGGCCAGCACGCGCACCTGGGCGGCCGAGAGTTCGCCATAGGGCACGGCCACGCGCAGCATGGGGGCATGGCGCTGTACATACCAGCCGTTCTGCAGGCGCAGGGGGCGGAAGTCTTCCTCGGTCAGGGTGCCGTTGAGGCGGCGGGTCAGCTGGTCGCGGTATTGCTCGGCGCGCAGGCGCACGAACTGGCGGTCGAATTCGGTGTATTGATACATGGCAGATCAGATGGCGATGAGCTTGAAGCCGGCCCAGGCCAGCAGCACGGAAAGGATGGAGCGGATCACGCGTTCGTTGACGCGGTGGATCAGGTGGGTGCCGACCCAGATGCCGGGCAGGGAGCCTGCCAGCAGCAGCGCCAGCAGCGGCCAGTCCACCGAGCCCAGCGAGGCGTGACCCAGGCCGGCGACCAGGGTCAGCGGCACGGCGTAGGCGATGTCGGCAGCCACGATGCGCGGCAGGGGCAGCAGCGGATAGATGATGAGCAGCACGCTGACGCCGATGGCACCTGCACCCACCGAGGTGAGCGTCACCAGCGTGCCCACGAGGGCGCCCAGCAGCAGGGGCAGGCTCCAGTGGCGCGGGCGGGCCGCGCGATCCTCCTGGCCGGGGGCCAGGGTGGCTGGCAGGGTCTTGCCGCGCACGGCCTTGTAGAGGGTGGCGGCGGCCGTGAGCAGCAGGGCCACGCCCAGGGTGCCGGTCATGATGGCCTGCACGGCCGGATCGGCCGGGCCGACGCGGTGCAGGACGTAGAGGGTGATCAGGGCGGCGGGGATGCTGCCGGCCGAGAGATTGAGGACGATGCGCCAGTCCACCAGACGGGCGCGCGCCAGGCGCACGGTGCCGCCCAGCTTGGTGAAGGCCGCGAAAAGCAGGTCGGTACCGACGGCCAGATGCGGTTTGACGCCAAAAAAGAAGATCAGGATGGGCGTCATCAGCGAGCCGCCGCCCACGCCGGTCAGGCCCACGACCAGACCGACCACGAAGCCCGCCAATATGAACGCCACGTCTTGCATGGCCGAGACTGTAGAAGGCGAGCCTCAGATCCCAAACTACATTTTTCTTGGAGCTCTATAACGTCTGGTAATAAAGAGGCTCAGATGCCATCAGGACAGCCAATCCGAGGCCAGGGTGCGCCGGACCAGCTCCAGACCGGCCTGGACCTCAAAGCTCAGGGTTGCCTCTATTTTGGGCAGTTCGCTCTCCCAGCCCGGCTGGGCATAGGCCAGCTCTTCCCGTCGGTCCATGATGCTCTGGCCCTCGGCCAGGCCCTCGGTCACCACCCGTACGCGGCCGCTTGTGGTCTGGAACAGGCTGGGCTGCAGAAGATACAGCAGGCCCAGCAGGCCGCCGGACGGGCAGGCGGGCTCACCGCTCTCATAAGAAGCCCGGGCCGTGGCTTGCACGCGCACGGCATGGGCCAGGGTAGCCAGGGCCGGGTGGGGCCGTCCGGTCGCCCATGCCTCGGTCAAGGCCAGGGGCACGGGCGCGGCCTGGCTGACGTCCAGGCCCATCATCACGAGCGGGAAACCGGCGGTCAGCACCTGGTCGGCCGCATGCGGGTCCAGCCAGAAATTGAGCTCGGCCACGGGCGAGACCTCGCCCGGTGCGCTTATGCTGCCGCCGGCCACCACGAGGCGGCCCAGCAGCTCGGGCAGATGGGGTTCCAGCCGCAGGGCCTGGGCCACGTTGCCCAGGGGCCCGGCGCAGACCAGGGCCAGCTGGCCCGGATGGGCCCGGGCCAGTTCAACGATGCAGCGCGCGGCCGAGCGCTCGTCCGCACCATGGACTGGTGTCATCTGCTCCGGCAGATCCCCCAGGCCATCGCTGCCGTGGCTCTGCGGGTCGTGCAGGCCCATGACCTTGCGCAGGGGTGTGGGCACGCCGCTGCAGACCGGCAGCTCGGCGCGACCAGCCAGGGCGCACAGCAGCAGGGCGTTGCGCGTGGCCTGGGCCAGGGGCACGCGGCCGTAGGTGGTGGTGACGGCCAGCAGGTCCAGGTCGGGATGCGCCAGCGCGAAGAAGAGCGCCAGCGCGTCGTCGGCACCGGGGTCGCAGTCGAGGAGGATCTTGTGGCCCATGGTGGGCGCATTGTGGGGCAAAGTTCAGCGGTCCCGGCGCAGATCCAGAGCCCGTGCCAGCGTGGCTTCCATGGGCCAGGGCTCGGCCCCGATCTGCGCCGCCAGCCACTCGGCGCAGAGCATGGCCAGGCTCAGGCCGCGCGAGCCCATGGCGGCGCTGAGCCATAGCGTGGGTTGTGCCGTGCCCTGCAGCGGACCCACCAGGGGCAGGCGGTCGCGGCTGACACAGCGCACGGCTTCCCAGGCCTGCACGCGGCCGGCCGCGTAGTCTGGCGCCAGGGCCGCGGCCGTGGCGGGCAACAGGCGGCGCAGCTTGTCCAGGTCGGCCTGCAGGTGTTCGGCCTGCGGGGCGGCGGGTTCGCTCAGGTTCTCGTAGGTGGAGCCGGCGTACCAGGCCCGGCCGCCGGACACGGGCACGTCGGGGATGAAACTGCCCGCACCG
>JAIERT010000142.1 GCA_019746735.1 Burkholderiaceae bacterium
TGGCGCACAAGGAGATGCCGGGCTTCGGCGAGCAGATGCGCCAGATCAGCCTGAAGTTCGTGCCCACGGCCATCCTTTCGCGCCAGGTCGCGGTGATCCGGGACCAGAGCCTGATCATCAACCTGCCGGGCCAGCCCAAGTCCATCCAGGAGACGCTGGAAGGGCTCAAGGACGCCGAGGGCAAGCCGGTGGTCGCCGGCATCTTCGCGGCCGTGCCCTACTGCGTGGACCTGATCGGCGGCCCCTACATGGAAACGAACGACGAGGTCTGCAAGGCCTTCCGTCCCAAGTCGGCCATCCGCGCGCCCAAGGCCTGAGCCCCCGTGCCCCTGTCCCATCTGCTGCTCGCGCTGGCCGTGGTCGCGGTCTGGGGCAGCAACTTTGTCGTCATCAAGTTCGGGCTCACCGAACTGCCGCCGCTGCTGCTGGCGACCCTGCGCTTCGCGCTCAGCGCCCTGCCCTGGCTCTTCTTCATCCGTCGCCCCGCCGTGGCCTGGCGCTATCTCGTGGGCTATGGCGTGCTGATGGGCTTCATGTTCGGCCTGCTCTTTCTCTCGATGCGCTCGGACGTCACACCGGGCCTGGCTTCCCTGCTGATGCAGTCCCAGGTCTTCATGACCCTGCTGCTCGTGGCCTGGCTGCAGCACGAGCGCATGCCGCGCATCCAGTTCGCCGGCCTGGCCCTGGCCACCACGGGTTTTGCGCTGATCGCCTGGCAGAGCTTTGCCCAGACCCATGCCGATGTCACGCCGCTGGGCCTGGGCCTGGCGCTCAGTGGCGCCTTCTGCTGGGCCTGCGCCAATGTGGTCTCGCGCAGCATCGGAAAAGTCGACATGCTGGGCTTCATGGTCTGGAACAGCGTGTTTGCCGTGCCGCCGCTGCTGGTGCTGAGCTTGTGGTTCGAAGGCACGGCGGCCATCACCGAAGCGCTGCCGCGTGCCAGTCTCGCCGCCTGGGCCGCCATGCTCTGGCAGGCCCTGGGCAACACACTCTTCGGCTTCGGCGCCTGGGGTTGGCTGCTGGCACGGCACCCGGCCGCCACCATCACGCCCATGGCCCTGCTGATCCCGGTCTTCGGCATGGGCAGCTCGGCCCTGATCCTCGGTGAGCCCCTGCAGGTCTGGAAGCTGGGCGCCGCGGCGCTGGTGATGACCGGGCTGGCGGTCAGCGTGCTCGGCGCGAGGGCCCTGCGCCGCTGAAGAGCCGGGCCTGTGGAAGACAGGCCCGCTGCTTACTTGCCGATCAGCTGGTTGAGCTTGTCCTTCTCGAACTGTTCTTCGCGCGCCGCATCGCCGGGCACGCAGTCGCTGGCGGCCTTGTTGGCCGAGAGTTTCTCGATGGCCTGCCACAGCAGCGCGATCTGGTGCTCGTGGCCCGAGGCGTTGTCGATCAGGCCCTTCATGGCCTGGCTCAGCGGGTCGTCTTCCTGCGTGATGCCATAGGCCGTGAACTTCTTCTCGGGTGCGGTCACGTCGGCGCTCTGGCCTTCCTTGGAGGGAATGATGCGCGCCGGGATGCCCACGGCCGTGGCGCCGGCCGGCACGGGCTTGATCACCACGGCATTGCTGCCGATCTTGGCGCCGTCACCCACCTCGAAACCGCCCAGCACCTTGGCGCCCGCGCTGACCACCACGTCGCGGCCCAGCGTGGGGTGACGCTTGGTGCCCTTGTAGAGCGAGGTGCCCCCCAGCGTGACACCGTGGTAGATCGTGCAGCCATCCCCCACTTCCGCCGTTTCACCGATGACCACGCCCATGCCGTGGTCGATGAAGACGCGCTCGCCGATCTTCGCCCCCGGGTGGATCTCGATGCCCGTGAGCCAGCGGCCGATGTGCGAGATGAAACGCCCCAGCCACTTCAGGCCGTGGGTCCAGCACCAGTGGCCCCAGCGGTGCATCACGATGGCATGCAGGCCCGGGTAGCAGGTCAGCACCTCCCAGGCGCTGCGGGCAGCCGGGTCGCGATCCAGGATGCACTGGATGTCAGAGCGTAGGCGCGAAAACATGGCGGGACTCTGTTGTTGTCGTGTTGCGGGGATTATCCCTTGGCCTTTGCCGCGGTTTCGAGCATGGCCTTGGCGACACCTCTGAGAATATGGACTTCCTCCTGGGTCAGCTGCGCGCGGTTGAACAGCGCGTTGAGGCGCGGCATGAGCTTCTTGGGCGCCTGCGGGTCGAGGAAATCCACCGCCACCAGCGCCTGCTCCAGATGCGCCAGCAGGCCCGCCACCTGGGGCGCGTCGGCCCGCACGAGCGCTGCCGTCGCTTCCTGCACGGCATAGCCACCCAGGGCCTGCCGCCATTCGTAGGCGATGAGCTGCACGGCCGCGGCCAGGTTCAGGGAACCGAAGCCCGGGTTGGTCGGGATGCTCAGGCAGGTGTGGCAGCGGTACACGTCCTCGTTGCGCATGCCGAAGCGTTCGGAGCCGAAGAGGAAGGCCACACCCTGCGAGCCAGCCTCGGGCGTGGCCGTCTGCGCGAGTTGTGCGAAATGCTCGCGCGGCGCGCGCGTGGGGGGACCGAAGTCGCGCGGCGTCATGGCCGTGGCGCACAGATGCGTCATGCCTTCCAATGCCTCGTCCAGGGTCTCGACGATGCGGGCCTTGTCCAGCACGTCGTTGGCGCCGCTGGCGCGTTCGATGGTTTCCTGGCGCCGCAGCACATTGGCCCAGCGCGGCTGCACCAGCACCAGTTCGTTGAAGCCCATGACCTTGAGCGCCCGGGCCGCCGCGCCCACATTGCCGGCGTGGCTGGTCTGGATCAGGACGAAGCGG
>JAIERT010000114.1 GCA_019746735.1 Burkholderiaceae bacterium
CTTGCAGTGTTGAACAACACCCGCAAGGTCTTGCCAGACCCGGGCCTGGTGCCCGGACCGGAGTTCCGACCGCGGTGAGGCGGCGTATTGACGGAGACCCCGTCGACCCGGCCCGGCTGGTGACCGGACGGATCGCTTGACTACTCCCCTTGATGGGAGAACCGATTGTGAGGTCGACGGCTATTCCCCCGCTGGCGTGGGGTCAGGCGGCTTCCCGGTAGAACGGCCCGGCGCTGCCCAGCAAGCGCGTGGGCAGGGGCGCCACCGCCTGATGGATGGCGCCGATGTGCTCCGGGGTGGTGCCGCAGCAGCCGCCGACGATGTTGACCAGACCCTCGGCAGCGAACTCTCGCAGCAGGCGGCTGGTCACATCCGGGGTTTCGTCGAAACCAGTCTCACTCATGGGATTGGGCAGGCCCGCATTCGGGTAGCAGCTGATGTAGGTATCAGGCGCCACACGCGCCAGTTCCTGGATGTAGGGCCGCATCAGCGCCGCACCGAGCGCGCAGTTCAGGCCCACGGCCAGCGGGCGCGCGTGGCGCACGCTGTGCCAGAAGGCCGTCACGGTCTGGCCACTGAGAATGCGACCCGAGGCGTCGGTCACCGTACCGCTGATGATCAGGGGCAGGCATACACCCGAAGCCTCGAAGAATTCGTCAATGGCGAAGAGCGCAGCCTTGGCGTTGAGCGTGTCGAAGATGGTCTCGACCAGCAGCACGTCGGCCCCGCCTTCGACCAGGGCCTCGACCTGCTCGTAATAGGCCGCGCGCAGCTCTTCGAAACTGGTGTTGCGCGCACCGGGATCGTTCACATCGGGGCTGATGCTGGCCGTCTTGGGCGTGGGGCCCAGAGCACCCGCCACGAAACGCGGGTGCTCCGGGGTGCTGTACTTGTCGCAGGCCTCACGTGCCAGCCGGGCCGAGGCCAGGTTCATCTCGCGCGCCAGATGCGCCATCTCGTAATCGGCCTGGGCCACGGTGGTCGCGCCGAAGGTGTTGGTCTCGATCAGGTCAGCGCCCGCGGCCAGATAGCCCTCGTGAATATCGCGGATCACGTCGGGGCGGGTCAGGGACAAGAGCTCATTGTTGCCCTTGACGTCCTTGTGGAAGTCCCGGAAGCGCTCGCCGCGGTACTGGGCCTCGCCCAGCTTGAAGCGCTGGATCATGGTGCCCATGGCCCCGTCAAGGACGGCAATGCGGCGGGCCAGGATGCCCGGCAGGGCCTGGGCGCGGGTGTAGTTCAGCGGCTTCATGCCCTCCATTGTAGAAACCTGGCCGACTGGCGAAGGTTCCCTGCCAAAACCCGGGACAATAGCGGGCATGAAACACCTGCTGCCCCGGGACACCTGGGAATTCCTGCAACAGACACCGGATGCGCTCTTTGTCGATGTGCGCATGGAGATCGAGTCACTCTACGTCGGGCGCCCGCCCGGCGTGATCAACATCCCCTGGTACGAGTACCCGGATCTCACGCCCGACCCGGCTGGTTTTGTCGCCGCGGTCGATCGCGAAAGCGGTGGCCAGAAGGACCGCCCCGTCGTGCTGCTGTGCCGCAGCGGCAAGCGCACGCTCGACGCCGGCAAGGCGCTGGAGGCCGCGGGCTACACCCAGCTCATCAATGTGCTGCACGGCTTCGAAGGTGATCTGGACGACCAGTTCCGCCGCTCCACGCTCAACGGCTGGCGCCACGATGGTCTGCCCTGGGAGCAGATGTGAGCCTGCAGTCCAGCGTCTGAGCGGAGCCCCTGGCCTTGCCACCCCACGAGATCCTGCGCCGCGTCTTCGGCTACGAGGCCTTCCGCGGCCCGCAGCAGGCCATCATCGACCATGTGGTCGGCGGCGGGGATGCCCTGGTGCTCATGCCCACCGGCGGCGGCAAATCCCTGTGCTACCAGGTCCCCGCCATAGCGCGCCAGCAGGCGGGGCAAGGCACGACCATCGTCGTATCGCCGCTGATCGCGCTCATGCACGACCAGGTCGGCGCCCTGCACGAAGCCGGCGTCGAGGCGGCCTTCCTGAATTCCAGCCTCACCGGCGAAGAGGCCGCGGCGGTGGAAAAGCGCCTGCTGCGCGGCGAGCTCACCCTGCTCTACGCCGCGCCCGAGCGCGTGACCACGCCACGCTTCCTGGCGCAGCTCGACGCCCTGGCAGAGCGCGGTCAGCTCGCGCTCTTCGCCATCGACGAAGCGCACTGCGTGAGCCAGTGGGGCCACGACTTCCGTCCTGAATACCGGGCGCTCACGGTCTTACACGAGCGCTACCCCGGCGTGCCACGCATCGCACTGACCGCCACGGCCGATGCGCTCACGCGCGAGGACATCGTCGAGCGCCTGCAGCTGGAACAGGCGCGTCAGTTCGTCAGCAGCTTCGACCGGCCCAACATCCGCTACACCATCGTCGAGAAGAAGGAACCGCTGGCGCAACTGCTGCGCTTCATCGAACGCGAGCATCCGGAGGATGCGGGGGTGGTGTATTGCCAGTCGCGCAAGCGTGTCGAGGAGACGTCGGCCGCGCTGGTGGACGCAGGCCTGAAGTCGCTGCCCTACCATGCCGGTCTACCACCCGAGACGCGTCAGGACAACCAGAACCGCTTCCTGCGCGAGGAGGGCATCGTCATGGTGGCCACCATCGCTTTCGGCATGGGCATCGACAAGCCCGATGTGCGCTTTGTCGCCCACCTGGACATGCCCAAGAACATCGAGGGCTACTACCAGGAAACCGGGCGTGCGGGCCGCGACGGCGCGGCGGCCGACGCCTGGATGGCCTACGGCCTGCAGGATGTGGTCAACCAGC
>JAIERT010000395.1 GCA_019746735.1 Burkholderiaceae bacterium
TTCTATAGAAGGAAATGCCATCGGCTAAGATGACGCGGCGTATAACAAAAGGCGGGACCTCGCCCTTTGGCACGCGCCGGGAGATGCCGGTCTACATCGAGGAAAGCATCCTGGCGCTGGAGCGCATCCTGATCAACGGCGGTCGGCGTGGCTACCTCGTCGGGCTCGACCCGCGGGTCTGTGTGCAGCTGCTGGGCGCACGCCCCGTGCAGTGCGCGCTGGCGGATTAAGGCGCAGCGGCGGCGCCCGTTCCGGCCCACGCGTCTGGGGCGGACTCTGAGACAATCATTGCGCTACCGGAGTCTTCCCCCATGCGGTTTCCGAGTCGGGCCTTCCTGTCCAGGCATGCCGTGGCGCTGAGCAGCGCCCTGGTCGTCTTCCTGCTGCTGCAGCTCGCCGGGGACGTGTTGCTGCGCTCCCTGCTGCAGGACCGGGTGAGCAAACGCCAGCTGCAGACCCTGTCCTACGCCACGACCCTGCGCGTGCGCCTGGAGCGCGAGCTCAACGCCCTGCTCAGCCTCAACAGCGGCTTGGTCGCCTACCTCACCGTGCGCAACAGCAGCATGGAGACCCGCGAGGTCCAGGCCATCCTGGCCGAGCTGCATCGCAGCAGCCAGCACGTGCGCAACTTCGCCGTGGCCGTGGGCTACCGTCTGCTCTATGTGCATCCCGTCGAAGGCAATGAGCGGGCCATTGGCCTGTATTACCCGGACATCCCGGCCCAGTGGCCTGTGATCCAGCGCATCGCCCAGAGCGGTGAGCCGGCCCTGGCAGGCCCGGTCCAGCTGGTCCAGGGCGGGCGAGGCCTGATCTACCGCAAGCCCATCATGATCGGGGGCCGCTACTGGGGCCTGCTGTCCACGGTGATCGACTCGGATTCGCTGTTTCGCACGGTGCAGGCGGAGGCTGCGGACGAGCACTACGAATTCGCCGTCCGTGGCAGTGACGGCCGGGGTGAGGAGGGCGGTGAGGTCTGGGGAGCGCTGGCGCTTTTCGAGCGGCCCGATGCCTTGCTCCAGCAGATGGAGGTTCCGGGGGGTCGTTGGGCCATCGCCGTACGCCCGGTGCATGCGGACGACACGCTGCTGCTGCGCCTGGGCTTGCGCTCAGGCGTGGCGCTGGCCGGCCTGGTGGTGGCGGTCATGCTCTTCCTGCTGATCCGCAACCGCGGACTGATGGCGCAGCGCGCCATGTACGACGATCTCACGCGCCTGCCCAACCGCCGCCTGTTCGAGGACCGGGCCCTGATGGCGTTCTCGCGCCAGCAGCGTCAGCCCGGACAGCTCTGTGCCCTGCTGTTCCTGGATCTGGACGATTTCAAGTCCGTCAACGACCAGCACGGTCACAAGGCCGGCGATGCCGTGCTCATGGCCGTGGCGGCCCGTGCCCAGGCGGTCGTGCGTCAGAACGACACCGTGGCGCGCTGGGGTGGGGACGAATTCATCGTGCTGCTGGAGAACATCTCGGCCGACATGCTGGAAACCATCGCCCAGCGCCTGCGCAGCTCCATCCAGGAACCGGTCGACTATCCCGGCGGCGCCTTGCGGGTCGGGGTGTCCATCGGCGTAGCGCTGTACCCGGATGCCGGCAAGGATCTGGATCAGCTCCTGCATGCGGCCGATCACCACATGTACAGCGACAAGACGGATCGCAAGAGTGCTTCGCGGCCCGCGCCGCTGGCAGAATAGCGGCCGTCACCAATCACAGGCCCGTGCCGAATGCGCCGGGTCCCGAGGAGCAAGCACTTGGATTCCCTGCCCGCCCTGTACCCCGCGCTGGCCGCCGTTGCGGCCTATCTGCTGGGGTCCCTGTCCTTTGCCGTCATCGTCAGCCGCGTCATGGGGCTGGACGACCCGCGTACCTATGGCAGCAAGAATCCCGGGGCCACCAATGTGCTGCGCTCGGGTTCGAAGAAGGCGGCGGTGGTCACGCTGCTGCTCGATGCGGTCAAGGGCTGGCTGCCCGTGGTCCTGGTGCGCTGGTACGGCCAGCCCTATGGGCTGGAGGCCGGTACGGTGGCCCTGGTGGGACTGGGTGCCTTCCTGGGGCATCTCTACCCGGTGTTCTTCCGTTTCGAGGGCGGCAAGGGCGTGGCCACGGCGGCTGGCGTGCTGCTGGGCCTGCACTGGGGGCTGGGCGTGGCAACGCTGGGGACCTGGATCCTGATCGCGGTCTTCTTCCGTTATTCCTCCCTGGCCTCGCTGGTGGCCGCGGTGTTTGCGCCGCTCTATTACGTCTTCGGTGACGGCGTGGCCTGGTACATGGAAGGTCCGGTGCTGTTCGCGGTCTGCGTGATGTCCCTGCTGCTGATCTACCGCCACGCCGAGAACATCGGCCGGCTGGCGCGCGGCACCGAATCCAGGCTGGGCCGCAAGAAAAGCTGAGCGCCGAGGCGCTCAGGGCGCCTGGGCTGCGTGGGCGCCGAGCTGCAGGATCAGGTGGTGGTTCAGGCGCAGCCGCACCACCGAGGCCGCGAGCGCGGCCTGGATGACCGGGCGGCCGTTGAGCGTGCGGTGCAGGCGTGGCCGCGGCAGCACCTGCCCGTCCGCACCGGTCACCACGGCCACGTGGGGCAGGTTGGGCCGCGGGCTGCGACGCATCACGATGGCCAGGGTGTTGTCCTCCAGCCGCACATAGGTGCCCGGCGGGCACAGACCCACGGCGCGCACCAGGGCATGGCCGATCTCGTCGTTGTAGGCGTTGGCACCCGTCATGATGGTGCGCACGGATTCGGTGGTGCTGCGGCCTTCCCGTGACTTGCGCGGCGAGATCATGGCCGCGTAGCGGTCCACCACGCGCAG
>JAIERT010000139.1 GCA_019746735.1 Burkholderiaceae bacterium
GGGAGACGGTCTGCGCGACTTCCAGCAGGGATTTCTTCTCGCTGGCCAGGGTCACGCCCGCGGTGTCGTCGATCTCGCCGCCGCAGCGCTTGGCCATCCAGTCGCAGAACTCCATCACGTTGATCCAGCGGTTGGCGGCTGCGCGCTCGTTGTCCTCGCTGTCGTAGAGATGCTTTTCGTAGCCGATGTCCTTGAGCCAGTCGGCCATGAAGGCGCGCGCGTCCTCGGCGCCCGTGGTCTGGCGGGCGCGGTATTCGAGGTCGTTGATGTAGCGGCCGAACTCGTGCAGGCTGCCCACGGCACGGGCATTGAGCACCGAGCCCAGCGAGGAGGAGAACAGGCCCTCGAACAGGCTGACCTTGTACTGGCTCGCGAAGGTGCCCAGGGCCTGCAGGGTCTGGTGACCGATGCCGCGCTTGGGGGTCGTCACCGCGCGCAGGAAAGCCGGGTCGTCGTCGTTGTTGACCCAGAGCCGGAACCAGGCGCAGAGGTCGCGGATCTCGGCGCGGTCGAAGAAGCTCGTGCCGCCCGAGACCTTGTAGGGGATCTGGGCCTTGCGCAGCGCCTGCTCGAAGACCTTGGCCTGGTGGTTGGCGCGGTAGAGCACGGCGAAGTCCTTGAACTCCTTGTGCTGAGAAGTGGAGCGCAGACTCTGGATGCGCGCCACTGCGCGCTCGGCCTCGTGCTCCTCGTTGTCCGCGTCGACCACGCGCACCGGCTCGCCCGGGCCCAGGTCGCTCCACAGCGTCTTGGGAAAGAGCTTGGGGTTGGGGCCGATCACATTGTTGGCCGCCTGCAGGATGGCGCCAGTGGAGCGGTAGTTCTGCTCGAGCTTGATGACCTTGAGCGTGGGGAAGTCCAGTGGCAGCTTCTTGAGGTTGTCCAGTGTGGCGCCGCGCCAGCCGTAGATGGACTGGTCGTCGTCGCCCACCGCGGTGAAGCGCGCGTCCTTGGGATCGGGCGGCACCAGCAGCTTGAGCAGGTCGTACTGCGTGGCGTTGGTGTCCTGGTATTCGTCGACCAGGATGTGGCCCATGATCTTCTGCCACTTGGCCCGCACCTCGGCGTGGTCACGCAGCAGCTTGAGCGGCAGGCCGATCAGGTCGTCGAAGTCCACGCTCTGGTAGGCGGCCAGCCGCTCTTCGTAGCGCGCCATGATGCGCGCCGTGATGCGTTCGTTGTCGTCCTTGGCCTGGGCCTCGGCCTGGGCCGCGTTCAGTCCCATGTTCTTCCACAGGCTGATGGTCCACTGCCACTGGCGCGCGGTGGCCGCGTCCGTGCTGCCGCCGGCGTCCTTGAGGATGCCGGTGACGTCGTCGCTGTCGAGGATGGAGAACTGGGGCTTGAGCCCGACAGCCTCGCCGTCTTCACGCAGCAGGTGCACACCGAGGGCGTGGAAGGTGCAGATGCGCACGTCCTTGGCCGGCTTGCCGATCAGCCCCTTGGCACGCTCGCGCATCTCGGCCGCGGCCTTGTTGGTGAAGGTGATGGCGGCGATGCGCTTGGGTTCGAGGCCAGCCTGGATCAGGCGGCCGATCTTGTGCGTGATCACGCGGGTCTTGCCCGAGCCCGCGCCGGCAAGCACCAGGCAGGGGCCGTGGAGATAGTTGACAGCGTCCTGCTGCGCGAGATTGAGACCGTGGGAGGTGGAAGTCGTCATGCGGGATGAGATGGCTGCGGACGATCATAACCAGAGCACGTTTCACAGTGCGGCGACAATACACACCGTGTTGCAAATCTTCGCGGTCACCTTCCCCTTTTTCGCTCTCGTGCTCTGCGGCTACCTCGCCGCCCGCCGCCGCATGCTGCCGTTGGAGGCCATTCCGGGTCTGAACGGCTTCGTGCTCTTCTTCGCGCTGCCCTGCATGCTCTACCGTTTCGGTTCCAGCACGCCGATCGCGCAGCTGCTCGACTACTCGGTGTTCTTCATCTGGATGCTCTGCGGTCTGGTCATGGTGGGCTTCACCATTGCCATCACGCTCAACGCGCGCATCCGCTGGAACGACGCGTCCTTCGGCGCCCTGGTGGCCGCCTTCCCCAACACGGGCTTCATGGGTGTGCCCCTGCTCGTGGCCCTGCTTGGGGCCCAGGCGGCCGCGCCCATCATCGTCGGCATGCTGGTGGACATGGTGATCACCACCTCGCTGTGCATCGCGCTCTCGCGCCTGGACGGGGCCGACAAGCACGGCACGGCGGTGGCGCTCAAGAACGCGCTCAAGGGCATGCTGACCAATCCCATGCCCTGGGCCATCCTGCTGGGTGGTGTGGCCTCCTACATCCAGCTCGAGCTGCCCGGGCCCGTGGACAAGACCGTGGGCCTGCTGGCCGACGCGGCCTCGCCGGTGGCGCTGTTCACCATCGGCGCCGTGCTCGCGCGTTCGCAGATCCTGACCGAGCAGAGCGGCCATCCGCCGATCCCGTTGCGCGACTACGTGCCCGTGGCCGTGTTCAAGCTGCTGCTGCACCCGCTGCTGGTGCTGCTGGTGGGCGTGGGCGCCATGCAGCTGGGCGTGCCGCTGACGCGCTTCGCGCTGACCGTCATGGTGCTGGCCGCGGCCCTGCCCAGCGCCAGCAATGTCTCGCTGCTGGCCGAGCGCTTCGGCGCCGACAACGGGCGCATCGCCCGCATCATCCTGGTCTCCACGGCCGTGGCCTTCCTGAGCTTCTCGGGCGCCGTGGGCCTGATGACCTGACCTAGCGCTCGAACCTCGGGTAAATACCTATGACTATCCATACATGGATAGTTGTCGCCTATTCGATAGATTCGCCAAATCAAATGGCCTTACTGATGTCTTTTTTCTAAAGTCA
>JAIERT010000291.1 GCA_019746735.1 Burkholderiaceae bacterium
TGGCCTGCGCCAACGACAACGCCTACGGCCTGTCGGCGGCGGTCTTTGGCAGCGACATCGCCCGCGCCATGAACGTGGCGCGCCGCATCGATTCCGGCATCTGCCACGTCAACGGCCCCACGGTGCACGACGAGGCCCAGATGCCCTTCGGCGGCGTCAAGGGTTCGGGCATCGGCCGTTTCGGCGGCAAGGCTGGCATCGCCGAGTTCACCGAGCTGCGCTGGATCACCGTGCAGACGACCCCGCGCCACTATCCCTTCTAAGGCAGCCCCCCCGGCACCGTCGGTGCCGGGGTTTGGCGGGCGTCGTAGATCCGGGCGGCATTCTTGCCGCCTTTTTTTGCGGCGTACATGGCCTGGTCGGCATGCGTCGTCAGGGTCTGGGCGTCGGTGCCGTGCTCCGGGTAGAAGGCAATGCCGATACTGGCGGACAGACGCGCGCTCACGTTCTGGCTCAGTGTCACGGGGCGGCGTACCTCGGTGATGATCTTGTCTGCGAGGGTCAAGGCGTGCCGGTGATCTTTCATGTCGGGTAGCAGTACGACGAACTCGTCGCCGCCCATCCGCGCCAGTGTGTCCGACGCGCGGATGCAGGCGTGGATGCGCCGTGCCATGGTGCGCAGCACCACGTCGCCGGCCTCGTGGCCGTGGGCGTCGTTGACCTCCTTGAAGCCGTCGAGGTCCAGGAAAAGCAGGGCGAGCTCGCTGCTGTCGCGACGGGCGGCGAGCAGGGCGCGCTCCAGCCGGTCGGACAGCAGCACGCGGTTGGGCAGGCCGGTCAATGCGTCATGCTGCGCGCCATGGCGGAACATCTCTTCCTGCTGCTTGCGCTCGGTGATGTCCTGATGCGTGCCGTACATCATCAGCGGTTGGCCGTCCTCGGTCCAGCTCGTGACCTTGCCGCGGTCCAGCACCCAGACCCAGTGGCCCAGCTTGTGGCGCATGCGGGCCTCGACCTCGTAGTGAGCGGTGGCGCCACTGAAATGGGCCTGCAGTTTCTGCGCCGAATGCTGCAGGTCCTCGGGATGGGCCAGCTTCATCCAGGTGTCGATGTTGATCGGTGCGAGTTCCTGCAGGGTGTAGCCCACGATGTGCGCCCATTCGTCGTTGAAGGTGGTGGCACCGGTCTGCACATTCCATTCCCAGGTACCTACCCGCGTGCCTTCCAGGATGGCGCTGAGGCGCGCGCGCTCGCGCAGCAGTTCCTCGTTCATGTGATGTGCCAGGCGCAGCGCGCGTTCGCGGCCCGTGACCAGCGCCCAGACCAGGGCGCCAAGGATGAGGCTGAGGATGGCGGTCCCCAGACCCATGGCCGCGGGCAGGCCGCTTTCGATGCGGGTGAGCAGGCTTTCATTGGCGCGGATGCGCAGGCTCCAGGTCCGGCCCATCATGGTCAGACGCTGCACGGATTCGTAGGGCGCGGTCTCGGGGTTCGCCGGGTCCAGGTCCTTGCCGTACATCAGGGCCTGCGGGCTCATGGCTTCGCCGTCGTAGATATCGATCGCCAGGTCCTGGGCCTGTTCGCCCAGCAGGCCGCGCATGAAGTCGTTCATGCGGAAGGGGGCGTAGACCCAGCCCAGCAGCTGTTCGCGGCGCTGCGCGGGAGTGCTGCGCGGCTGGTCCTGGCGGAATACCGCCTTGTAGATCAGGAAGCCGGATTGTTCGTCGGTACCCGTCTCCTGCTGTAGCCGGACCTTGCCGGAGAGCGCCATGCGATCGCTGTCCACGGCCTGGTCCATGGCCTGCCGTCGCACCGGCTCCGAATACATGTCATAGCCGAAGGCGCGCAGGTTGCGGCCGTCAAAGGGCTCGATGTAGACGATGGCACTGTAGAGCGGGCGCGGTCCCGCGGGCTTGACTTCATAGAGGGGGTAGCCCTCGCGGCGGACTTCCGCCGTGTGCTCCGCCAGGCGCTCCGTCGGCACGATCCGTGCAAACCCCACGCCCTGGATGCCCGGGTAATGCTCGGAGAGATTCTGGTGCTGGATGAAGGTGCGGAATTCCGCACGGCTGACCTCCTGCCGGGTCTCGAACAGGCCGCTCGCGCCGCGCAGCACCTGCCGGTAGGCCCGCATGCGGTTGTCGATCAAGGCGGCGGCTTCGCGGGCGCGAAACTCGAAATAGGCCCGTTGCCGCTTTTCCAGGGACTGCAGCGTGATGCTGTAGATGAGCAGGCTCAGCGCCAGACCGCACAAGACCACCACATGCGGCAGTCTTTGCAGGGGCAGCTTTTCCCACAGGATGGGGTCGCCAACGACGGGGGCCTCCGGGGCCGAATTCATGTCTGTTCCGGAAATCCAATCTTCCGGATCATTGTCAGCGTGGCTGCGGCTTTCAGGAAGGTCGCGCCGGCGCCGGCCGTGACATTTCTTCCAGATTCTTGAGGAAGGTCAAGGCCGCCTCTGCACCGGCGCCACACATCTCGAGCGAAGGGCGCAGGCTGCTGCAGACCGTGGGCCGCTCGGGCTGGCCGAAGATCAGGCAGCGGCCCGCGTCGTCCAGCTGCACACAGCGCACCCCCGCCGGTTTGCCCAAGGGCATGCCGGGAATGGGGCTGGAGATCGAGGGGGCGATGCAGCAGGCAGCGCAAGCGGGGCGGCAATCCATTGTGCGTCGCTATTAAAGTTGTAGCTTTGCCGGTCGCTGCCATGCGGCACCGCGGCGAGGCCTAGACCCGCATTGTCGCCAAAATTTTCAGCAACGGGTAGAATGCGGGTCTTTCGGTGCCCCGCTGTGGGCTGTCCGCCGGCGCAGGACGCGCTCACTTTCCCGGATTTTTCATGCTCTACCCTCAGGAATTCGATGTCATCGTCGTCGG
>JAIERT010000277.1 GCA_019746735.1 Burkholderiaceae bacterium
TCACGCTGCCCGTGCTGCTGGGCCTGTGGTTCCGCTACATCTTCCAGGCCGTGATCACCACGGCCGTGATGTTCCCGCGGCGCGGGCGCACGCTCTTCCATACGCAGCGCCTGGGGGCCCAGCTGCTGCGCGGGCTGCTGCTGGCCATCACCAGCCTGTTCACCTTCCTGAGCGTGAAGTACATGCCGGTGGGCGAATTCACCGCCATCGCCATGATCACCCCGCTGGTGGTCACCCTGCTCGCAGCCACCCTGCTCGATGAACAGGTCTCGCGCCGGCGCTGGTTGCTGGTGGCTGGCGGCTTCGTCGGCACGCTGTTCATCATCCGGCCGGGGGGCGATCTCTTCGGCTGGTTCACCCTGCTGCCGCTGGCGCAGGTGGCCAGCTACTCGGCCTTCCAGATCATCACGGGCAAGCTCGTCAAGACCGAAGACGCCGTCACCATGCACGTCTACACCGGCTGGGTTGGTGCGCTGCTGGCTTCGCTTGCCCTGCCCTTCATCTGGGTCACGCCGCAGACCGCCACCGAATGGACGGCGCTGACCCTCATGGGCCTGATGGGCACCATCGGCCACTTCCTGCTCATCCTGGCCTTCCGGCGCACGCCCGCGGCCACGCTCACGCCCCTGCTCTATGCGCAGATCGCCTTTGCCATGCTGGCCGGCTGGATCGTCTTCGACCATGTGCCCGACGGCTGGTCCCTGGTCGGCATGAGCCTGATCGCCTTCTGCGGCGCGGCCAGCGCCTGGCTGGCCGTGCGCGAAAGCCGCGTCAAGCTCGAACCGCTCGAGGTCTGATCCGCCATGGCCCAGCTCTTCGACGTCCACCCTGAGAACCCGCAGATCCGCCTGCTCAAGCAGGCCGTGGCGCTGCTCGAACAGGGTGGCGTGGTCGCCGTGCCCACGGATTCGAGCTACGCCCTGGTCTGCCACCTGGACGACAAGGCCGCGGCCGACCGCCTGCGCAGCATCCGTCAGGTGGACGAGAAGCACCACCTCACCCTGTTGTGCCGCGACCTGTCCGAACTGGCCAGCTACGCGCGCGTGGACAACCAGCAGTACCGCCTGCTCAAGGCCGCCACGCCCGGCCCCTGGACCTTCATCCTCGAAGCCACCAAGGAAGTGCCGCGCCGCCTGAGCCACCCCTCGCGCAAGACCATCGGCCTGCGCGTGCCCGAGCACAAGGTGCTGCAGGCCCTGCTGGAACTGCACAGCGGTGGCCCGCTGCTGGCCACCACCCTGATCCCCGCGGACGAGAGCGAACCGCTCAACGATGCGCAGGAGATCCGCGAGCGCTACCAGCACCAGCTGGCCGCGGTGATCGATGCCGGCGCCTGCCCGTATCAGCCCACCACGGTGATCGACCTCAGCGGCGACCAGCCCGAGGTGCTGCGCCTCGGTCGTGGCGATCCCACGGACCTGGGCCTCTGAGCCCTTATTTTTCGCGGCGCTCGCCGAGGGCGCGCAAGCACTCTGAGACAATTCCCCCTGTGGATACCGCCAACCTGATTCAAACCGTCCTGATCTACGCCCTGCCGGTGCTCTTCGCCATCACTGTGCACGAGGCCGCCCACGGCTATGCCGCGCGCCATTTCGGGGACGACACGGCCGCCATGATGGGCCGCATCACGCTCAACCCGGTCAAGCACATCGACCCCGTGGGCACCATCGCCATGCCGGTGCTGCTCTACTTCGCCACGGCCGGCGCCTTCCTCTTCGGCTACGCCAAACCCGTGCCCGTGCGTTTCGACCAGCTGCGCAACCCCAAGCGCGACATGGTCTGGGTCGCCCTGGCCGGTCCGGGCGCCAATCTGGCCCAGGCCTTGCTGTGGGGCGCGTTGCTCTATGTGCTGATTGCGTCGGGCCTGCAGGAGCGCTTCTTTCTGGAGATGTGCCGCGCCGGCGTGCTGGTGAACGTGGTGATGTTTGCCTTCAACCTCTTTCCCCTGCCGCCGCTCGACGGCGGACGCATCCTCGTCGGCCTCCTGCCCTGGAAGCAGGCCGCCCTGGTCTCGCGCATCGAGCCCTGGGGCTTCTTCATCGTCATGGGCCTGGTCATCGCTGGCGTGGTCAGCACGCTGTGGATGAAGCCTGTGATGGGCCTGACCTACGGCCTGCTCGACCTCCTGCTGACCCCGTTTTCCTACCTGATCCGCTGAGACCCCGCCCATGAGCAAGAGCACCGTCCGCGTCCTGACCGGCATCACCACCTCGGGCACGCCCCATCTGGGCAATTACGTCGGTGCCATCCGCCCGGCCATCGCGGCCAGCCGCGCCGCCGGCGTGGAGAGCTTCTATTTCCTGGCCGACTACCACGCGCTCATCAAGGTGGACGACCCGGCCCGCATCCAGCGCAGCACGCTGGAGATCGCCGCGACCTGGATCGCCGCCGGCCTGGACCCAGAGCGCGTGACGTTTTATCGCCAGTCCGACATCCCCGAGATCCCGGAACTGACCTGGTTCCTGACCTGCGTCTGCGGCAAGGGCCTGCTCAACCGCGCCCATGCCTACAAGGCCGCGGTGGACAAGAACAACGCCGCCGGTGTGGATCCGGACGCCGACGTGACCGCCGGCCTCTTCATGTACCCCGTGCTGATGGCGGCCGACATCCTGATGTTCAACGCCCACCGCGTGCCCGTGGGTCGCGACCAGATCCAGCACATCGAGATGGCGCGCGACATTGCGGCCAGCTTCAACCACCTCTACGGCGAGCACTTCGTGCCGCCCGAGGCACAGATCGAGGAAAGCGTGGCCACCCTGCCCGGCCTGGACGGCCGCAAGATGAGCAAGAGCTACGACAACACCATTCCGCTCTTCGCCCCG
>JAIERT010000246.1 GCA_019746735.1 Burkholderiaceae bacterium
AGGTCATCGACTACGTCAAGAACAAGTACGGCAAGGAGGCGGTCAGCCAGATCGCCACCTTCGGCACCATGGCCGCGCGCGCGGCCATCCGCGACGTGGGCCGGGTGCTGGACATGAGCTACACCTTCTGCGACGGTATTTCCAAGCTCATCCCCAACAAGCCGGGGCAGCACATCACCATCGCCGGTGCCCTGGCCGAGGTGCCCGAGCTGGCCGAACGGCTGGAGAAGGAAGACGAGGTCAAGACCCTGCTGGCGCTGGCGCAGAAGCTCGAGGGCATGACGCGCAACGTGGGCATGCACGCCGGCGGTGTGCTGATCGCCCCGGGCAAGCTGACCGACTTCTGCCCGCTCTACCAGCAGCCGGGCAGCGACTCGGCCGTGAGCCAGTACGACAAGGACGATGTGGAAGCCATCGGACTGGTGAAGTTCGACTTTCTGGGCCTGGCCACGCTGACCATCCTGGAGATCGCGCGCGAGTTCATCATGCAGCGCCACCCGGGCCAGGAGAACTTCGCCTTCGAGAACATCCCGCTGAATGACCGCGCCACCTACCAGCTGTTCCAGGAAGGCAAGACAGAAGCGGTGTTCCAGTTTGAAAGTCGCGGCATGCAGGGCATGTTGCGCGACGCCAAGCCCACGCGCCTGGAAGACCTGATCGCCCTCAACGCCCTGTATCGCCCGGGTCCCATGGACCTGATCCCCAGCTTTGTGGCGCGCAAGCATGGGCGAGAGGAGGTCGAGTACCCGCACCCGGCCGTGGCCGAGATGCTGTCCGAGACCTACGGCATCATGGTCTACCAGGAGCAGGTGATGCAGACCGCGCAGATCCTGGGCGGCTACTCGCTCGGCGGCGCCGACCTGCTGCGCCGCGCCATGGGCAAGAAGAAGGCCGAGGAGATGGCCGAGCACCGCGAGAAATTCCGCGCCGGTGCGGCCAAGACGCACAACATCCCCCAGGACAAGGCCGACGAGATCTTCGACCTGATGGAAAAGTTCGCGGGCTACGGCTTCAACAAGTCGCACGCCGCCGCCTACTCCCTGCTGGCCTACCACACGGCCTGGCTCAAGGTGCATTACACGGCCGAGTTCTTCTGCGCCAACATGACCGTGGAAATGGACGACACGGACAAGCTCAAGGTGCTGTTCGAGGACGCGCTCAAGATGGGCATGACGTTCGAGCCGCCGGACGTGAACCGCGGCCACTACCGTTTCGAGCCGATTTCCGACCAGGTCATCCGCTATGGCCTGGGCGCCGTCAAGGGCACGGGCCAGCAGGCCATCGAGGCCATCGTGCGCGCCCGGGAGGAGGGCGGGCCGTTCAAGAGCCTGTACGACTTCTGCGTGCGCGTGGATCGCACGCGCCTGAACAAGCGCAGCATCGAGGCCCTGATCAAGGCTGGCGCCTTTGATTCCCTGCACCTCAACCGCGCCGAGCTGCTGGCCTCCATCGACCGCGCCTTCGACTTCGCCAATGCCACGGCCGCCAACGCCAACCAGACCGGTCTCTTCGACCTGGGCGACGACAGCCACGGATCGAGCACCCAGGAGCCGGACCTCGTGGAGGCCCTGCCCTGGGGCGTGAAGGAGCGTCTCACGCACGAGAAGACGGCCGTAGGCTTCTACCTCTCGGGCCACCTCTTCGACGAGGTCGCCATGGAGGTGCGGCGCTTTGCCAAGCGCGAGCTGGCCGACCTGATCGACACGCGCGAGCCCCAGCTGCTGGCCGGCATCATCGGTGACTTCCGCGTCATCAACGGCCAGCGCGGCCGTCTGGGCCTGTTCAAGCTCGATGACAAGAGCGCCGTGCTCGACGCCCGCGTGGACGAGGCGTTGATGAACGCCAACAAGCATCTGTTCAAGGACGACGAGCTGGTCATCGTCATGGCCAAGGTCATGCCGGACCGCTTCTCGGGCGGCTTGCAGCTCAACGTCAACCAGGTCTGGAGCCTGGAGGCCGCGCGCTGCCGCTTCGGCAAGTATCTGCGCGTAGCGGTCAATGGCCGCGCGCCCGACGTCCAGCGCCTGGTGGCCGAGCATCCGCCCAAGAGGGAGGTCACCGAGCAGGGTGAGCTGCTGCGCGGCCTGGGCGTGCGCCTGAGCCTGCGCCGCGAGGGCGGGGGTATCGCCGCGGCGGCCGAGCTGCAGCTCGGCGACGACGCCAAGTTCTATCCCAGTGATGCCGCACTGGCCGGCTGGATGGCCCAGGCCGACCAGGGCCGGGCGGTCATCGTCTACGAGTGAGGCCGCGCCTCACTTTTTCGATGCCAGCCCCACATCCGAGATGCTGACCGTGATGATCTCGTAGATGCTGGTCGCCAGGTAAGCGACGAAGAGCATCATCAGCGAGAGCAGGACCATCAGGCCGGTTTTCGATCCGGCCAGGCCGACGGCAGCGGCCCCCTGCAGTGCCAGCGGCATGATGAGCCAGCCCAGGGCTGTGGCGAGGATCACGGCAAAGATCACGCGCAGCTTGTTGGCCCGGGCCCCGCTGAAGATGCCGAAGACCACCACGGCCACCGCGAGCACCAGGGCGGCGATGCCGACGGTGTTGCCGAAATCCGGCCAGTAGAACGCGCTGAAACTGCCTGATTGCATGAGTGCTCCTCGGATGCCGGGGCGCGTGATGCCGCCTCTGCAGCACCGATCCGTCGCCAGCCGGTTTCCGCTTTATACCTGCAACACCGGTCTCGCGGGGCAAGAAAAAGCCCGCACGAGGCGGGCTTGTACAAGAGCGCAGACAACGGTCAGATGTTGTCCGTGAAGCTGCGCAGCTTGTCCGAGCGGCTCGGGTGCTTGAGCTTGCGCAGCGCCTTGGCCTCG
>JAIERT010000032.1 GCA_019746735.1 Burkholderiaceae bacterium
CCTTCTCGTTTCCATAAACCACCTCCGGTTTCATCGACCACCTTAACAAAGTGTCTTTGAAACCGGCAGCAGCCCATGCTGTCGTTCTTACGAACGACATTGGGCGCTACCCGGGCTGCTAGCGCGAAGGTGAATCTAGTGCGGTATGCCGATGACTTCGTCGTGACCTGTGGCTCGAAAGAGTTGCTGGAAACCGCAGTCCAGCCGTGGATCGAATCGTTCCTGCGCGAGCGGGGATTGATGCTATCCACGGCCAAGACGCGCATCGTGCATATTGACGAAGGATTCGATTTCCTTGGGTGGAACTTCCGGAAGTACTCCGGCAAGTTGCTCATCAAGCCCAACCGCAGGAACGTGCAAGCGTTCTACCGCAAGGTCAGGGAGATCATCGCCGGTTCGCTATCCAAGGATCTGAAGGAAACGCTCATAAAGCGCCTGAACCTGTCCCTCAGGGGGTGGGCTCAGTATCACAAAGGCACGGTGGCCAAAGCCACCTTCAGCAAACTCGACCACCTGATCTTCTGGCGGTTGATGCGCTGGGGGCGGCGTACGCATCCCCGCAAGACGGCCAAATGGGTGTTCACGCACCACTGGCAGCGAGTGGGGGATCGCAACGAGTTCGTGGCCAACACCACGGACCGGTGGGATCGGCCAGTACAGCTCCGGCTGTATCGGCTCGCGGACACACCCATCGTGCGTCACGTAAAAGTGAAAGGGGACTTCAACCCTTTCGACCCAGCAGATCTGGCCTACGGCGAGCGGTTGAGGGTGCAACGGATGTCCAAGGACATCTGGGACAGCCAACGCCGCAAACTGTGGTTGGATCAGTGGGGGAACTGCGCTCACTGTGAGCAGGCAATAGACCTAGACTGCGAAAAGGATGAGGATCACCACCTCATTCCGATTGAGCTTGGCGGCAGCGATGCGCTGTCCAACCGAGTCCTATTGCATAAGGTCTGCCATACACGTGTCCACGCCCTTTGCTTGAAGGTCATCAAGCCGGTCCCCAGCACGAGGGGACTTTAATCTGGTGGGATGGGTGAGGGGTCTGCACCCTGTGACCCCATCGCATCAGTGGTCGTGCGTGAGCCGTATGCCGGGAAACTGGCACGTACGGTTCTTAGGGGGGGATATCATCGCAAGATGGTATCCCTACCCTCCATTTTACCCAGTGCCTCCCCTGTCAGCCTGGCCCTGGCCGTTCTGGCCGCCGCGGCCTATGCCGTCCCCGCCGTGGCACGCCTGTCCCCGGTGCTGGCGCGGACCGCGGTGCTCGTCGCCTGGCTGCTGCACGGCCTGTTGCTGGGCTGGGGGCTGCTGGGTGAAGCGCCGCGTTTCGGCTTTGCGCCGGCCCTCTCCGTCACGGTCTGGCTGGTGGCAGCGGTCTACGCCATAGAAAGTCGGCTCTACCCCCAGCTGCAGACGCACTGGACGCTCTCCGCCCTGGGCGCCGGCGTGGTGCTGCTGGCCCTGTTCTTTCCGGGCCAAACGCTGCAGACCAGCGCCTCGGTCTGGCTGCCTTTGCACTGGGCCCTGGGCATCGCGTCCTACGGTCTGTTCGCCGTGGCCGTGGTGCACGCGCTGCTCATGCTGCGGGCCGAGGACCGCATCCGCCATGCAGCCGAGCCCGGCAGCGGCCTGCCGCTGCTGACGCTGGAGCGCCTGACGTTCCGCTTCGTCGGCGCCGGTTTCGTGCTGCTCTCGGCGACGCTGCTCGCCGGCCTGCTGTTCGATGAGCTGCTCTACGGCACGGCCTGGAAGTGGAGCCACAAGACCGTGTTCTCGATACTGTCATGGGTGGTCTTTGCCGTGTTGTTGCTCGGTCGTGCACGCTTCGGCTGGCGCGGCTGGCGCGCGGCGCGCCTCCTGTTCACGGGAAGCGGCCTGCTGTTGCTGGCCTATGTCGGCTCGCGCTTCGTACTTGAAATCATCCTGGGGCGCAACGCGTGAAGTTTCTGCTCTTCCTGGCCATCGTGCTGCTGCTCGTCTGGCTCTGGCGCTCGGGTCGGCGCGAGACACCCTCAAACGATGAGGAAAACCGGCCTGCCCCGCCCACCGACCCTCAGGAAATGGTGCGCTGCGCCCACTGCGGCGTCCACCTGCCCCGCAGCGACGCCATGGTGGGCCGCATCGGCCTGTACTGCAGCTCCGAGCACCGGCAACTGGCGGAGCCCTGAAGTTGCGCGACAGCGAGCACTCCTGGTTCGGCCCCTCGCTGCTCGACGAGCGACTGGAGGTGCCCGAAGACCAGCAAGAGTTCAAGCGCCTGTGGCTGGGATTCATGACGGCCCGCGCCATGCTGGCGCTGGTGCTCTTGCTGCTGCAAGGCTCGCTCTATCTGCTGGGGCAGCACAACAATGCCTGGCTGGTGTTGCTGTGCCTGGGTTATTTCGCTGCGACGCTCGTGGTGCGCATGGCGCCGCAGCCACGTCGGCTGGGCCAGACCTTCGACCGGTTCTGGCTGGTCAGCATCGGCATCGACCTGTTGGCCTTCACACTGCTGCAGCTGCTGCACGGCAGCAGCATCAACTACACCCCGCTCTATGCCCTGCCCGTGCTGCAGGCCGCGGTGCTGGGCTCGCTGACCCTGGCCATGGGCACGGCGGCCAGCATCACGCTGCTACTGCTCGTCTACGGCGCCTGGCTCTACCAGCGCACGGACGAGGTGGCACCTTTCGTCCAGGCGGCGCTCACCGGGGCCGGCAGCTTCGTCGTCGCCTTTCTGACCCATCAGCTTTCGGCCCGACTGGCTGCCGAGCAGCAACGTGCGCGGCGCAGCCAGCACGCCATGCGCATCCAGCAGCAGGTCAACGATCTGGTGATCGACG
>JAIERT010000293.1 GCA_019746735.1 Burkholderiaceae bacterium
GGTCGTCCAGCATGGCCAGCACCTCGGGCACGCTGAGGGTCCGGACCTGGGCCATGGCCTCGTCGACGAGGGCGCGGAATCCTTTGGTGATGGGCATGTCGTTCTCCTGTGAGCTCGTTGTCAGAGTGTGCGCTGGATCAGGATCTTCTGCACGTCGCTCGTGCCTTCGTAGATCTGGCACACGCGCACATCGCGGTAGATGCGCTCGACCGGGAAGTCCTGCACATAGCCATAGCCCCCCAGGGTCTGAAGAGCCGCGCTGCAGACCTGCTCGGCCATCTCGCTGGCGAAGAGCTTGGCCATGGCCGCCTCCTTGAGGCAGGGGCGGCCCGCATCGCGCAGGGCGGCAGCGTGCCAGGTCAGCTGGCGCGCGGCCTCGATCTTCGTGGCGCATTCGGCCAGGCGGAAGCCCACGGCCTGGTGGTTGAAGATGGGCTGGCCAAAGCTCTCGCGCTCCTTGGCGTACTGGATGGCCACCTCCAGTGCGCTGCGCGCCATGCCGATGCTCTGCGAGGCGATGCCGATGCGCCCGCCCTCCAGCCCGCCGAGCGCGATCCGGTAGCCCTCGCCTTCGGCGCCGATCAGGTTCTCGGCCGGCACGCGGCAGTTCTCGAAACGGATCTGGGCTGTGTCGCTGCTGTGCTGACCCAGCTTGTCCTCCAGACGCTCGACGATGTAGCCCGGCGTGTCTGTGGGCACGAGGAAGGCGCTCATGCCCTTCTTGCCTGCGCCCTTGTCCGTCACGGCAATGACGATGGCGAGGTGTCCGTGCTTGCCGCTGGTGATGAACTGCTTGACGCCATTGAGCACGTAGTGGTCACCCTCTTTCGCGGCCGTGGTGCGCAGGCCCGAGGCATCCGAGCCCACATGCGGCTCCGTCAGGCAGAAGGCCCCGAGCAGCTCACCGCGCGCCAAGCGCGTGAGCCAGCGCTCCTGCTGCTGCGCATTGCCGTGCTTCATGAGGATGGCGTTGACGGGGCAGTTGGTCACGCTGATGGCCGTGCTGGTGCCGCCGTCACCGGCGGCGATTTCCTCCAGCACCAAGGCCAGGCTCAGGTAGTCCAGCCCCGCACCGCCCAGGGCCTCGGGCACGCAGATGCCATAGGCCCCCAAGGCAGCCAGGCCCTGGTGCGCCTCGCGCGGGAAATGGTGTTCGCGGTCCCAGCGCGCCGCGTGGGGCCAGAGTTCGGCGCGCGCGAAATCGCGCACCGCGTCACGGATCATTTCCTGGTCGGAACTCAGCAGCATGGGGCGCGCCTTCGGTTGACGTTGACGTAAACGTCAATTATGCCGCCCAGCGCCTGCGGACGGTCTCACCAGCCCTCGAAGCGACTGCCGTCCTGACGCAGGAAGCTGCCGCGGTCGGCAGGCGTCAGCCCCGCCAGGGTGCGGCGCATGGCCGCCACGCTCTCCTCGGCGGACAGCGGCGCACTGGCGCCGCCCATATCGGTACGCACCCAGCCCGGCGAGAGCGCCACCATGATGGCATCGGGATAGTCGGGCTGCGCCGCGACGACGGCCATGTTGAGCGCGGCCTTGCTCACGCGGTAGAGCCAGGCCTGGCTGGACGCCGCGGTGGCGATCTGGGCCAGGCCGCTGGTGATGAAGGCAAAACGCCCCTGCGCAGCCGCCACCAGCGGCGCCACCTGCGGGATGACCTGCATGGCACCGAGCACATTGGCGTGCATGACACGGTCGAACTCGGGTTGGGTGGGTGGGCTCGTGGCTCCGCCTTCGGACCAGACGCCCGCCACGTAGACCGCGATGTCGATCTCCTCGCCCTCCAGTTGCCAGGCCAGGCCACTGACGCTGGCTGGATCGGCCACGTCCACCTTGAGCGCCGTGGCGCCGAGATCACGCAGGCGCGCCAGGCCGGCCTCGTCGCGCGCGGTGGCCATCACGCGCGCGCCCTCGGTCGCGTACTGGCGCACGAACTCCAGGCCGATGCCACGCGAGGCGCCGATGACCAGGACGGTGCTCATGTCAGCGCCGCCCGGCCGCCCGAAGGCGCTGACGCACCCCCTCGGGGGGCAGGGAGCGACACCCTGTGAGCGCGCGTGGGGGCCACATCGTTCAGAGCCGGAAGGTGCCGACGAGCTGGTTGAGGTGCTGGGCCTGTTCGCGCAGGCTCATGGCCGCGGCCGTGGATTCCTCCACCAGCGCCGCGTTCTGCTGCGTGGCCTGGTCCATGCTCTGCACCGCCTCGCCGATCTGGGCCACCCCCTGGCTCTGTTCGGTGCTGGCGGCGCTGATCTCGCCCATGATGTCGGTCACGCGCCGGATGCTCGCCACCACCTCGTTCATGGTCTGGCCCGCCCGGTCGACCAGGGCCGTGCCCTGCTCCACCCGTCCCACACTGTCGGTGATCAGGGTCTTGATTTCCTTGGCGGCTTCGGCACTGCGCCCGGCCAGGCTGCGCACCTCGCTGGCCACCACCGCAAAACCGCGGCCCTGCTCGCCGGCACGCGCGGCTTCCACCGCGGCGTTCAAGGCCAGGATGTTGGTCTGGAAGGTGATGCCGTCGATCACGCTGATGATGTCGGCAATCTTGCGTGAGCTGTCGTTGATGCCCTGCATGGTCTCGACCACCTGGGCCACGACTTCGCCGCCCTGCACGGCCACGGTGCTGGCGCTCTGCGCGAGCTGGTTGGCCTGGCGTGCGTTGTCGGCGTTCTGCTTGACGGTGGACGACAGCTCCTCCATCGAGGCTGCAGTTTCCTGCAAGGCACTGGCCTGGCTCTCGGTGCGTGCAGAGAGGTCCTGGCTACCGGCGGCGATTTCGCTGCTGGCCGTGGTGATGCTGTCGGTGGAGTGGCGCACCTCGCCCACGAGCTGGCGCAGCGACTCCTGCATGCGCACCAGCTCCTGCATCAGGCTCTGGGGAAACT
>JAIERT010000390.1 GCA_019746735.1 Burkholderiaceae bacterium
CATCCTGCACGATTTCACGCAGCGTGACTTCAGTCTCCGTGATCCGGGTCACCTTGCCGTAATTCATGCCCAGATAACTGCCCAGTCGCACCTGGTACAACAGGTTGTCGACACGTACCAGAGCGGCGGGCTGCCCCTGCTGGATCAGACTACCGACCATGGTCATGGCATCCAGCGGGAAGCCTTCCAGCGCCTCCTTGCGGCGAGCCAGCTCGGGGGCAATCAAGGCACTTGTCAGCGTCGCCGGCTGCGCCACATCACGCTTCAGGGCTGCGGTGAGCTTTTCCTTGCTGAAAGGATCGACGGCTGCCGTCTCCACATAGTCTTCAGGTTTGAAAGGCTTGGGCTCGGAAATCGGCTGCACACGCGGACGCATCTGGTTGCGCTGATCCACCATCCAGGACCGCAATTCGTCCTCGTTGGACGCACCACAGCCGGCGAGCAGCATCACAGCGCCCGCCCAGGAGACAATCCACAAACGTTTCATTTGCGCCCCCCTGCCGGCTTGCGCTGGGCGGCTATCTCGTCCTGATCCAGGTAGCGGAAGGTCTTGGCCGTGGCATCCATGGTCAGCGAGCTACCGTCAGGACGCGGCGTCACCGTCAGATTATTCAGGGTCACGATGCGGGACAGATGCGCGACATCGGATGTGAAGGATCCGATGTCATGGAAACGGCCGGTCACCTTGAGCGTGATCGGCAGTTCCGCGTAATAGTCCCGCACCACGATCTGGCCAGGCCGGAACAGTTCGAACTGCAGGCTGCGCCCCAGGCCGGCCTGGTTGATGTCAGAGAGCAAAGCATCCATTTCGGCCTTGCTCGGAAGCTGCTTCTCCAGCTGCGTCACATACTGCAGCACCTGCTCGCGTTGCTTGCGCAAGGCATCGAGGTTGATGGCCTTGGCAAGCTTGGTCCGGTACTCTTCGCGCAGCTGGACCTCCTTGGCCCGCGCCTGCGTCAGGATCTCGTCCTCGCCGCTGAGCCATACAAACCACAAGACGACCACCACGACAATGGCGACGAGAAGAAACAGGCCGTAGCGCGGCAAGGCAGGCCAGACCACGGGATTACGCGGATCCAGATTGCTGAATTGCGAACGCAAAGTGTCCTGCAGTTGCGCAAACTTCTGATTCAGGGCTGAGGTGCTGGCCATCTGGTTATCCCCTCACGGCTTCGCTGGTGCAGTTACCGGAGCAGCGACCTGAGCGGCCGCTACGGGCTTCTGCACTTCGCTGGCGCGCAGCATGCGCACGCGGACCGTGAAATTGGCGACACGGCGCTGCTCCTTGCCCAAAGCAACATTGGCCGCAACGATTTCGATCAGTTCCGGCTTGGTGAACCAAGGCGAATGGTAGGCAAGGTTGCGCAGCAACTCGGAGACACGCTCCTGAGACTGCGCTGTCCCCTGCAAGGAAATCAACTGGTTGTCCTGCCGCATGCTGGTGATGAAGACCCCTTCCGGAAATTGGCGGGTCAGTTCGCTGAGCAGGTGCACCGGCATGTTGCGATCAGCCTGCAGGTTTTCGACAGCCTGCTGACGGGCACGCAGAGCTGCGATTTCAGCCTCCAGCGCGGCAATGTCCTTGATCTGGGTATCGAGCTTGCGGATCTCCTGGGATAAAAGGTTGTTCAACCCTTCCTGAGAGGAAATCTGCCCTTGGAGCCACAGAAAGATGACGCCTGCAATCAGGCCACCCGCCAAGGCCGAAGCACCCAGCGAGGCGTTGAAGATATCCTGGCGTTTTTTGCGCGCCGCCTCGCGATGAGGCAGCAGGTTGATCAGTATCACTGCAGGAACCTCCGCATCGCCAGACCGCAGGACGTCAGGTAGGAGGGGGCCTCACGCGTCATCTTCTTGAGACGCACCCCGTCACCGATTTCCATGCCGTCGAAAGGATTCATCAGACTGCAGGGGAAGCTGAGCTGCTGTGTCACGGCATCGTTCAGGCCCTGGAGAGCCGCCGCCCCACCCGCCAGCATGATGTAGTCCACCTTGTGGTGGGGCGTACTGGTGAAGAAGAACTGCAAGGCCCGACCGATTTCCTGGACCATGCTCTCAATGAAGGGGCGCAGGACGGTTCCCTCGTAATCATCCGGCAACTCGCCGCTGCGCTTCTTCGACTCGGCCTCCTCCAGCGAGAAACCGTACTGGCGCACGATCAGCTGCGTGAGCTGCGCTCCTCCAAAAGCCTGGTCCCGCTCGTAGAGCACCTCGTCATCCCGGATCACCTGCATGCTGGTCGTCAGGGCACCCACCTCGAACAGGGCCACGATGGCTCCCACACCCTGATCGGGAAGATTGGCGATCAGACGCTTGGCCGCCAGACGCGACGCATAAGACTCCACATCCACGATCACCGGCTTGAGGCCCGCCGACTCGGCCAGGCCCTGGATGTCCTGCACCTTTTCGCGCCGCGATGCGGCGATCAGCACATCGATGTCGCCGGTGGATGTCGCACTCGGACCAATGACACAGAAGTCCAGGCTCACTTCCTCCAGAGGGAAGGGGATGTACTGGTTGGCCTCGGCTTCGACCTGCATCTCCAGCTCGGTCTCGCTCATGCCGCCGGGCAGCACGATCTTTTTGGTGATCACAGCCGAAGGCGGCAAGGCCATGGCCACGTTCTTGGTCTTGGTCCCGCTTTTCTTGACCAGCCGACGCACAGCTTCGGCGACCTCATCGAACTTCTCGATGTTGCCGTCGGTGATCCAGCCACGCTCCAGCGGCTCGATCGCGCAGCGATCCAGCACATACTGTCCCGCCTTGTTTTTACTCAACTCCACCAGCTTGACGCTGGACGAGCTGACATCCAAACCCAGCATGGGCTCGGCCTGGCGGCTGAACAAGGATCCTAAGAAGCTCAAGAGCGTCCCCTGATGGAAGAAAACCA
>JAIERT010000133.1 GCA_019746735.1 Burkholderiaceae bacterium
GCTATTTCAACCCGGGCCTGCACGCCGGCTCCTTCACCATGGGCCTGCAGACCCGCCCCGACCAGGCCGCCCAGGCCGTGCAGGTGGCGCGCGACACCCTGCGCCGCTATGTGGAGCAGGGTCCGACCGAGGCTGAGCTCAAAGCCGCCAAGGACAACCTGATCGGCGGCTTCGCCCTGCGCATCGACAACAACCGCAAGCTGCTCGACAACGTGGCCAACATCGCCGCCCATGGTCTGCCGCTGGACTACCTCGACACCTGGACGCAGCAGGTGGCCAAGGTCACGGTGGCCGACATCAAGGCCGCCTTCGCGCGCAAGCTGCAGCCTGAGCGCATGGTCACGGTCATCGTCGGGGGCCGTGATGGCGGCCAGTAAAAAGCCGGTCGCCCAAAGCGCGACCCGCCCGCGCGCAGTACAACCCGCGGGCGAGGTGCGCATCATCGGCGGCCAGTGGAAACGCAGCAAGCTGCCCGTGGCCGACAAGCCCGGCCTGCGCCCCACGCCCGACCGCGTGCGCGAAACCCTCTTCAACTGGCTGGGCCAGGACCTCACCGGCTGGCGCTGCGTGGACGCCTTCGCCGGCACCGGCGCGCTGGGCTTCGAGGCTGCCTCGCGCGGCGCGAAAGAGGTCACGCTGATCGAGCAGGATGCCGCGCTCGTGGCGCAGCTGAAAAAGACCAAGGAACAGCTCAAGGCCGAAGCGGTGCAGGTGCAGCGCGGTGACGGCATCGCGGCCCTCAAGGCCAGTGCCGCGGGCGGTGCGGACCTGGTGTTTCTCGATCCGCCCTTTGACGCCCATCTGTTCGAAGCCGCCCTGCAGGCTGCGGCACGCGTGGTGGCGCCCGGCGCTTATGTGTACCTGGAGTGCCCCACGGCCTGGGGTGAGGACCAGCTGGCCGCGCTGGGCCTGGAACTGCACCGCCACCTCAAGGCCGGCGCGGTGCACGCGCATCTAATGCGCCGAGCTGAGTAGCATTGGAGTCGACGTGCTTGGTCGCCTCTATTTGTTCGCCAATGTCCTTCATACTTGTGATCTACAGGTACTGCCATGACTAAAAAGGAGAACGAAAGATCGTGCAAAAGCTGTGGTCAGCTGTACTCAGGAAGAACAACTCATTGCCTTGGCTGTCAACTAAAGATTGCAGCAAAAACTGTAGCTGAGAATGGCTCATCAAAAGGGTCAAGAAAGTCGATCTCAAAGCCAGACATAGCAGGGAAAGCCGATGAGAAGCCTTCAAGATCAAAAGTTCTACTTAAGAAACGCAAATCAAGGCAGATTTTTTCGGATTCAACAAAGCTACAACGATCCGATGTGAAGGTGGTGGCGCATAGGCTATCCTCCGGCGCATCGCGCACCCCACAGCCAACCGACATGGTTACCTGTTTGCTTTGCAGGCATGAGGTAATGTACGCACGTATGGTCCAGCATTTGGAGGAAGTACATTTGCTGAACAAGTACGGAGAGCCGCTTGGGGTTGATAGTCATCGACACCAATGGGTTCATTTTTATCAAGGCGGGCTGCCTGGTCTTGGTAAAAGAAAGTAGCGTTATGTTGGGGTGAGTAGTCTCATCCAAGAAGTTTAGAACCGAGCGGAATTTTGTAGCTTGATTCCGTGTCAAGCCTTAATCGGGTTTGATGTTCGCATGGCCACCATCCGTTTCGGATAAAAGTGCCTTCACTGTCGACATTGCTCTGTGTCGCTAGTCTGGTGATCATCGCAAATGATTGCCAAGCCTCAGTCCTTTAATATGCCGCCCATGCCCACGCTGACTGAACTCTCCGATTTCCTCGCCCGGGAATTCCCCCAGACCCCTTGCACCATCGTCGCCGTCGGCGACCAGGGTGCGACCATCCGCCACACCGTGGGAGCGGCCGAGCTGCGGCCCGGGGGCACGGTGTCGGGGCCGGTGATGATGGCCACGGCGGACGTGGCGCTCTATGTGGCCATCCTGGGTGAGATCGGTATCGTGCCGCTGGCGGTGACGACCAGCCTGAGCTTCAACTTCATGCGCAAGCCTGCGGGCGACCGCGACATCATCGGCGTGTGCAAGCTGCTCAAGCTGGGCCGCACGCTGGCTGTGGGTGAGGTGACGCTGTATTCCGAAGGCTCGGACGAGCCCGTGGCCCATGCGGTGGGCACCTATGCCATCCCGCGCTGAAGAGCACTTCAAGACCGTGCTGCAGTGGCTGGCGATCGCCCTGCTGGCGCTGATCATCGGCATCATCCTGCACAAGGGCTATGCCGATGTGGCGCGCTTGGCTGAGGCGCACTCGGGCGCGGACCTCTGGCGCGCGCTGGCGCGGCACGTCTTCAAGAATCTGTCGGGCGGGTGACAGCCAGGGCTGGTTCCCGCCGCGTGCTGCGCCTAGACTGCCGCATCCCAAAGCGAGGTGCCTCATGAAAATCCTGTTCCGTCTGCTGGCCGGCCTGGTGCTGGTCCTGCTGCTGGCCACCGGCGGCTTCATCGCCTGGTCCTGGGCGCCCGATATCCCGGTGTCGGAACTCAAGGCGCGTTGGGGGCAGCCGCCCTCTCAGTTCGTCGAGGTCGAAGGTCTGCAGGTGCATCTGCGTGACGAAGGGCCGCGCAGCGACCCACTGCCCATCGTGCTGGTGCACGGCACCGCGGCCAGCCTCTACACCTGGGACGGCTGGGCGGCGGAGTTGCGCAAGGAGCGGCGCGTGATCCGTTTCGACCTGCCGGGCTTCGGCCTCACGGGGCCGAATGCGGCCAATGACTACAGCATCGCGGTCTATGTGCGCTTCGTGGCCGCGCTGATGGACCAGCTGGGGGTGCAGCGCTTCGTGATCGGCGGCAACTCGCTGGGCGGCGAGGTGGCCTGGGCCGTGGCGCACGCCCACCCGCAGCGCGTGGACCGGCTGATCCTGGTGGATGCCG
>JAIERT010000294.1 GCA_019746735.1 Burkholderiaceae bacterium
TGCTGCAGCGCTACCTGCCCTTCACCCTGGCCAATCTGCTCGAACGCATGTGGCTGGCCCTGGGCCTGATCATCGCGCTGCTGCTGCCCCTGGGCCGCATCGTGCCGCCGCTCTATGAGTTCCGCGTGCGCTCGCGCGTGTTCCGCTGGTACGCGCAGCTGCGGCAGATCGAGGAACGGCTGCAGACGGGTCAGGCCACCGTCGCGTCTCTGGTACATGAACTGGACGAGCTGGAGACGCGCGTGGGGCGCATCCGCATCCCCCTGTCCTACGCCGACGAGCTCTACGCCCTGCGCAACCACATCGATCTGGTGCGGCGGCACCTGCGGGGTGAAGACCGGGCACCCGCGACACCAGGCTGAACCCCCTCAGGGCTGCGGGTCGGCCTGGATGTCCATGTAGACGCTGTTGCGCATGGCCAGTTCGGCCACGGCATCGAAAGCGCGGTCGACCACGGCCCCTTGCGACACCAGACGCAACTGGTCCTGGGTCACGAGACGGTCGAACATGCGCCGCGTCATCGAGTGGTTGGCGCCGCTGCTGCTGGAGAAGAGGCAGAGACTGGCGTTGTCACTGAGCCAGACCAGCTGCAGGCGCACCCATTGACCGCTGACCTGCAGCTCGATCCAGCTGCCCGGCCGGAGCTGGTCCAGCTGCAGCAGGCCGGCATCCGCCGCCAACTCCAGCGGCGCCGGCTCGGTCTCCGACGCACGGTCCACCAGGCCCATGGGCTCCGTGGCCGGAAAATCGGCGGGAACCGTCGCCGCGAAGTCAACCCGGGGTTCTTCGGCCATGTCGTTCATGAAACCGGAATCCCGCGCCTCTTCCGGAGCCAGCCAGGGCCCTTGAGCCGGCGCAGGCACGGCACGCAGGCTGCGCGCGGACGACATGCCCTCGAGGCCGCCCTGGTGCAGGGCGAAAAGCTGGGCGAAGAAGTGCTCGGTCTGCTCGGCGGGGTAGTCGATCAGCGCCAGACCCTGGCGCAGGCCCTGCACGAGTTGCGGGATGAGCTTGACCAGCTGGCCGGGCTGCTGGCGGGTCAGATCGGGGCGCACACTCCAAAACAGATCCTCGAGCAGGGCCACGTGATCCGCCCCGCCCGAACCGCCTGCGCTACCGTCGATCCTGGCCTTGGCCATGACCTGGGCCCAGGGGCCACAGGCAAAGTCGACCACGATATCGGGCACCAGCACGGTATCGGCCTGCTGGCGGATGTGGTCAGCAATTTGCCGTGCCAGCTCATTGCGCCGCTCGGCCTGCTGCAAGGCCTGGACGGCAGCCTGCCGCTGTGCCTCGCGCACCTGCGCCGCCTGGGCCCAGTGCCGGTGCAGGCGCTCCAACGCCGCGGCAAAGGTCGCAGGATGGCCAGCACGTACCGGGTCGATCTCCCCCAGCGCCAGTCGCAGATGCGCAAGAAAGTCATCGAAGCCGGGCGCGGTCTCGTCCGGGTACGCAAAGCTGTGCTGGACGACTTCTTCCAGCAAGAGGCGGGCGGGATGCTTCTTGTCGTGGAAGAAGTTCAGGTCAGTGCGGGCCAGCACCAGCAGGGCCGGCTCCATTTCATAAATCAGCTGCCAGACCGGCGGCAAGATGCGCGGGTCGCCGGCGATATTGGCAATGATCAGATTGACCACCTCCTGAGCCAGCTGCTCGGGGTTCTGGGCCGAACCGGACATCAGGCCATGCAACTGCTGCACCGTCAGTTGGGCTCCCGCCGCGGCCACGGGCTTGGGGGCCGCACCCGGGTTCGCCACCGCCTCAGCAGCGGGCCCCCGGGACGTGTCGCGGTTCTGAGCGTAGGCGCCGCCCGCCGTCTGCACCGGACGGTTGATGACGTAGCGCGCCGGCTGCACCCTTTGCTGTCTGAGCTGCACCAGGAGACTGCGGTAGACCTCCCGCAACGGCTTGCCCAGCAGGGGGACAAGGACCTGCGACCAGCAGGCATGCGTACGCGCATCGCCCGGCTGCTCAGCCAGCAGGGTTTGCAGGACCTCCAGATAAACCTCGGGGCGCAGCGGGTTGCGCTCAGATCGGACCTGTGCAAATCCCATCAAGGCACTGACCAGCGCATTGAGCTCGGACAACTCCAGCTCGGATTCGAGAAGTACCTGCTGCAGGCCGCGCACGGTGCTAATGCGCTGCTGGACCTGCTGCTCATCCATGAGTTCCAGCTGGTCAAAGCGGATACTGGAAGGTCCCGAATCGATGATCGTGCTGAGCGGGTTGTCACCGAGCTCGCGCTCGAAAGCAAGGCGCAGCATCTGCGGATAGCGTTGGCGCAGATCCGGTGCGACCTGGGTCAAGGCCATGACGGCGCGCGCCCGGTTGTCACGCTCAGCCAGGTCGCGCGTCTGTTCAGCGTAGCGGCGCAAGCCCTCCCGCCCCTCTCGCAGGAGCTCATCCATGATCGTCAGACCCTGGCGAGCCGCCTCGTGCAACAAGGCTGTCAACTGAGGCGTTGGTACGAAGGGGGCAGGGCGAGTAGACATGCTGTTACGCGGGACTCTATCGTTTCAGTCGCGCAGAGGCAAGACAGGCAGGCGCTACACCATCACTTCAGCGCCTTGTAGCGCACCCGCTTGGGCGCGGCGCCTTCCTCACCCAGACGCTTCTTCTTGTCGGCCTCGTACTCCTGGTAGTTGCCATCGAAGAAGACCCACTGGCTGTCGCCCTCGGCGGCCAGGATATGGGTACAGATGCGGTCCAGGAACCAGCGGTCATGGCTGATGACCATGACCGAGCCGGCGAACTCCAGCAGCGCGTCTTCGAGCGCGCGCAGGGTTTCGACGTCGAGATCGTTGGACGGCTCGTCCAGCAGCAGCACGTTGCCGCCCGTGGCCAGGGTCTTGGCCAGGTGCAGGCGGCCGCGCTCACCGCCGGAGAGCATGCCCACCTTCTTCTGCTGGT
>JAIERT010000001.1 GCA_019746735.1 Burkholderiaceae bacterium
CGGCGGCACCGTCACCGGCCTGGGCCTGGACCCGCTCAACCCCGCCAGCGGCAACTACGCCAACAACCTGCCGCTGGCCGGTGCGCAGCTCACGATCTACGAGACCGATGCCGCCACCGGCGCGCGCCGCGGTGCGGCCGTGTACACCCACAAGACGGCGGCCGACGGTCGCTGGGGCCCCTTCAGCGCCAAGCCTGACGCCGCCTACGAGTTCGAGCTCCAGGCGTCGGGCTATGCCATCACCCACGTCTACCGCAGCGCCTTCGCGCGCAGCAGCGGCCTCATCCACCTGCGCCCCGAGCGCATCGCCGCCGCCGACAGGGACGCCCAGGCCCTGGTCATCTTCACGCGCCCACGCGGCTACTTCGACGCCCAGCGCGACCGCCTGCGCCTCGACGGCCAGACCACGCTGCCCGGCGTGCCGCCGGTGGGCGCCGGCGTGTCCAGTTCCAAGCTCAAGCTCGCCAGCGCCGAAGACCGCACCATCGCGGCCGAATTCAATGGCGAAAAGCTCGTGGGCCGCGTCTGGCCGGCGGCCCAGCAGCGGGTGACGGTGCTGGAGTTGACCTACTGAGCCATGGATGCCGAAGCAGACCGCGCCCTGCGCCAGCTGCTGCGGCACACGACCGTCGCGGCCCTGGCCACCCTGCACCAGGGCGAGCCGGCCGTGTCCATGGTGCCCTATGCCCTCTTGCCCGACGGCCGCTTTGTCATCCATGTGAGCCGTCTGGCCACCCACACGCAGGACATGCTGGCCCACACCCAGGTCAGCCTGCTGGTGACCGCCCCCGTCGACGTCGCCGACACCCCGCTGGCCCTGCCACGCGTGAGCGTGCAGGGGCTGGCCAGCGTGTGCCCACCCGAGGCCGCGGACCACGCCGCCGCCCGCGCCGCCTACCTGGCCCGACGGCCCGAGGCCGAGGAGCTGTTCGGCTTTGGCGACTTCTCGCTCTTTCTCATCACGCCGCTGTCGCTGCGCTATGTGGCCGGGTTCGGGCGCGCGTACGCGGTGACGGCGGGGCAGTACGCGGCACTGCTGCGTGAGACGGGTTGAACCCAGCGGCCGGCCATCCTTGCGCTCGGTTTGCACCGGACCGGCCCGCGTGGATCGACAACCCCCCGCTTGCGACGCGGTCTCAGCCCCTGGCCCCAGCCCGTGGCGGGTTCAGGCATCAGAATCGGACAACACATGATCTCCTTCATCGTCCCCGCCTACAACGAAGCGCAGTGCCTGCCCGCCACGCTGGCCGCCCTGCACGCGGCGGGCCGCGCCCTGGACGAACCGTATGAAATCGTCGTCGCCGACGATGCCTCCACCGACGCGACCGCCGCCATCGCGCAGCAGCAGGGCGCCGTGGTCGTCAGCGTGGCGAACCGGCAGATCGCTGCCACGCGCAACGCGGGCGCGCGCGTGGCCCGCGGGGACTGGCTCATCTTTGTCGATGCCGACACGCTGGTGAACGAGGCCGTGGTGCGTGCGGCCGTGCAGGCCATGCGCAGCGGTGCCGTGGGCGGCGGGGCCGGCATGCGTTTTGACGAGCCGGTGCCGGCCTACGCGCGCTGTCTGCTGCGTGCGGTCGTGCGCCTGTTCCGGGCCACGGGTTACGCCGCGGGCTGCTTCCTGTTCTGCACGCGCGCTGCCTTTGCTGCCGTGGGCGGTTTCGACGAGCAGTACTACGGCGCGGAAGAGCTGGTCATGAGCCGTGCGCTCAAGCGCCAGGGGCGCTTCGTGGTCCTGGAAGAAGCGGTCGTCACCTCCGCGCGCAAGCTGCGCACCTACAGCCTGGGGGAGACGCTGGGGCTGCTGGCCGGGCTGGCCCGCCGTGGGCCGCAGGCCGTGAAGCAGCGCGCGGGCATGGCCTTCTGGTACGAGCGCCGCGACGACCCGCGCAAGGACGCCTGAGCTTCGGGCCGCAAGCGGCCGGCTCAGGGCGCGGGCTTGCCCGCACCCACCCGCCCTTCGGCCCGTGCCGACAGATAGGCGTACAGATCCAGCACATGCGCGTTCACCCGCGGCTCGTCCCGCCAGGCGGGCATGGCCAGGGGCTGGTTGCGGCGTTCCATCAGGGGCGCCACCTGCGCCTCGCGGCTGCCGCGTGTGGCGGCGGGTTCGCCCTGCAGGGTCGCGTCGTAACGGTAGAGCACCAGGCTCACGAACTCACGCGGGCCCAGGGTCTGCAGGCGTCGGAGCAGGTGGGGGGCGTTGGCCGTGCCTTGCGCGTCCACGCCATGGCAGGCGGCGCAGCGGTCCTGGTAGACGCGCCAGCCCAGATAGGCCGAGCCCGGGGGCTGCTCCCCCTGGGCCAGCTGGCGTGCGGGCTTGGGGTTCTCCCATTCCACGGCGCAGCTGGCCAGCAGCAGGGTGGCGACCGTCGCGACGATCAGGCGGGCAGGGGCGGTGAGGGGACGCATGGCATTCCTTTCCGGCAGGCGCGGGGCGCTGTCCGTGCGGGGTCATTGTGCGCGCCGCCGCCGGCCCCGTCTTGACGCAGCTCAAAAACAAAGGCCGCCCGCAGGCGGCCTTTGCCGGGGAGGCGTCGGGCTCAACCCTTCTTGCGGCGATCCAGCCAGGCGATCAGCTCGCCCATCACGCCGCGGCGGAAGGCCAGCACGCAGACCACGAAGATCAGGCCGGTGACGATGGTGACCGATTCACCCAGCGAGGCGAACCACTCCACGCCGCTGAGCTTGGCCAGCCAGCCGCCCATTTCGCCGATCTTGTTTTCCAGCACGATGACCAGGGCCGAGCCCAGGATGGGACCCGAGAGCGTGCCCATGCCGCCCACCAGCGTCATCAGCACCACCTGGCCCGAGGCCGTCCAGTGCACGTCGCTCAGGGTCGCAAAGCCCAGCACCAGGGTCTTGAGCGAACCGGCCAGGCCGGCCAGCGCGGCCGAGAGCACGAAGGCCAGCAGCT
>JAIERT010000386.1 GCA_019746735.1 Burkholderiaceae bacterium
CGGCCGGCCAGAACAGATCGGGATTGAGCTTGAGCAGGCCGAACAGCGCGGGCTCCGAACCCATGGGCAGCAGGGTGGCGGAAGCGAAGGCGATCAGGAACAGCGTGCTGAGCCCGTATTCGGGCAAGGCCAATAGCGCAAGCAGTTGGTTCAACCAAGACTCCATAGCGAGACCAGTATAGGCAGGTCGACGCACACCATGGCGCCCGATTTCAATTGCTGAAATTTTGAGCAGCTAGAATACGCGACCTGGCTGCAGCCTGACGACAGGCTGCAGCATTTTTCTTGCTGTCACCACCTCTCTACATTCATGCGCATCGGTTCTTTCGAACTGCCGAACCACCTGTTCGTGGCTCCGATGGCCGGGGTGACGGACCGACCCTTCCGCCGCCTGTGCAAGGCGCTGGGGGCGGGCTATGCGGTGAGCGAGATGGTGACCTCGCGCAAGGACCTGTGGAACAGCCTCAAGACCTCGCGTCGCGCCAACCACGAAGGCGAGGCCGGCCCCATCGCCGTGCAGATCGCGGGCACCGACGCGCCCATGATGGCCGAAGCCGCCGTTTACAACATCGAGCGCGGCGCGCAGATCATCGACATCAATATGGGCTGCCCGGCCAAGAAGGTCTGTAACAAGTGGGCCGGCTCGGCCCTGATGCAGGACGAGGCGCTGGCGCTGCAGATCGTGAGCGCCGTGGTGGACGCCTGCGCACCGCATGGCGTGCCGGTCACGCTCAAGATGCGCACCGGCTGGTGCCAGACCGAAAAGAACGCCTTGACCATCGCGCGCGCCGCCGAGAGCGCCGGGGTGCAGATGGTCACCGTACACGGTCGCACGCGCGAGCAGGGCTACAAGGGCGCCGCCGAATACGAGACCATGGCCGCCGTCAAGGCTGCGCTGCGGATTCCCGTGGTGGCCAATGGCGACATCAACTCGCCCGAGAAGGCGCTGGCCGTGCTGCGTGCCACCGGTGCCGATGCGTTGATGATCGGCCGCGCGGCCCAGGGCCGGCCCTGGATCTTCCGCGAGATCGCGCACTACCTGGCTACGGGCGAGCAGCTCGCGCCGCCGCTGGTGGTGGAGGTGCGCCGCCTGCTGCTCGAACACCTCGAAGATCACTACGCGCTGTATGGCGAGTACACGGGTGTGCGCAGCGCGCGCAAGCACATCGGATGGTACGTGCGGGGCCTGCCCGGCGGCGAGGTCTTCCGCACGCGCATGAATGCACTGGACGACGCCCAGGCCCAGCTGCGGGCTGTGGCGGATTATTTTGATGAACTGGGTACCCGCATGGACCGTCTGCCTGCAGCGGCGGACCTGGTGGACACAGAAGAAGACATGGAGCTGGCCGCATGAGCAAAAAACAGATCGAAGAGTGCGTGCGCAACAGCCTCGAGGGCTATTTCAAGGACCTGCGCGGCACCGAACCCGACGGCATGTACGACATGCTGGTCCGCATCGTCGAGAAACCGTTGCTGGAAGTGGTGATGCAGCAGGCCGAACAGAACCAGTCGCGCGCGGCGCTCTGGCTGGGTCTGAACCGCAACACCCTGCGCAAGAAGCTGGTCGAACACAAACTTCTCAAATAAACCAAGAATGAACGCACTTCTCTCCGTTTCCGACAAGACCGGCATCGTCGAATTCGCGCAAGCCCTGCACGCCCTGGGCGTCAAGCTGATCTCCACCGGCGGCACCGCCAAGCTGCTGGCCGATGCCCAGCTGCCCGTGACCGAGGTGGCCGAGCTCACGACCTTCCCCGAGATGCTCGACGGCCGCGTCAAGACCCTGCACCCCAAGGTCCACGGCGGCCTGCTGGCGCGCCGCGACGTGCCCGAGCACATGGCCGCGCTCAAGACGCACGGCATAGCCACCATCGATCTGCTGGTGGTCAACCTCTACCCCTTCGAGGCCACGGTGGCCAGGCCCGGCTGCACGCTGGAAGATGCCATCGAGAACATCGATATCGGTGGCCCGGCCATGGTGCGCAGCGCGGCCAAGAACTGGAAGGACGTGGGCGTGCTGACCGACGCCTCGCAATATCCTGCCGTGCTGGCCGAGCTCAAGGCGAACCGCAAGCTGTCGGACCAGCTGCGCTTCGCGCTGTCGGTCGCGGCCTTCAACCGCATCAGTCAGTACGACGCGGCGATCAGCAACTACCTGTCCTCGATCGACGTCGAGGCTGGCATCAGCGGCGCGGCTCCGAGCCTGCTGCCTTTCTCGGCCCAGTCCAACAGCAACTTCGTCAAGCTGCAGGACCTGCGCTACGGAGAAAATCCGCACCAGAGCGCCGCTTTCTACCGTGACCTCTACCCGGCTCCGGGCTCGCTGGTCACGGCCACGCAGCTGCAGGGCAAGGAGCTGAGCTACAACAACATCGCCGATGGCGACGCGGCCTGGGAATGCGTCAAGAGCTTCGAGGCGCCGGCCTGCGTGATCGTCAAGCACGCCAACCCCTGCGGCGTCGCCGTGGGCAAGGACGCGCACGAGGCCTACAGCAAGGCCTTCCAGACCGATCCTACCTCGGCCTTCGGCGGCATCATTGCCTTCAACCGTACGGTGGACCTCGCGGCCGCGCAGGCGGTGAGCAAGCAGTTCGTCGAGGTGCTGATGGCGCCGGCCTACACGCCCGAGGCGCTGGCGCTCTTCAAGGCCAAGGTCAACGTGCGCGTGCTGCAGATCTCGCTCGATGGGGTCAGGCGCGATGGCAAGAGCGCCTGGGAGCGCGGCCTCAACTCACATGACGTCAAGCGCGTGGGTTCGGGCCTGCTGATCCAGACCGCCGACAACCATGAGCTGCAGCGCAGCGACCTCAAGGTGGTCACCAAGCTGGCGCCGACAGCGCAGCAGCTCGAAGACCTGCTCTTCGCCTGGAAGGTGGCCAAGTTCGTCAAGAGCAATGCCATCGTCTTCTGCAAGGACGGCATGACCATGGG
>JAIERT010000105.1 GCA_019746735.1 Burkholderiaceae bacterium
TCAAGGCCCTGCGCGCCGAGACCGAGAAGGTGCTGGCCGAGGCCGTGGCCAAGGACCCCTTGACCAAGAAGGTGCATGACTCCTACTTCGCCTTCAAGGCCAAGTACGACCGCTGGGTCGAGGTCAGCGAAGAGCAGTACCACACCAAGATCCGCGGCTGACGCGCTGGGGTGCCCCGGCCGGGGCACCCGTTTGAACCCGCTCGGGCTCCCGCCGTCGGGCCCGGGTCGGGGCGAAAGGTTTTTCATGTCCCACAAGTCTCCTTCCCCGCTCGAATCGGGGATCTACACCCTCATCGACCTCACGGGCAAAGCCACCATCTGGATCGGCCTGGCCATGATCGCCCTGGTCGCGATCAACGTCCTGCTGCGCTACAGCTTCAGCTTCGGCTCGGTCTGGGCCCAGGAACTGGAGTGGCATCTGCTGGCGGCGCTCATCCTGCTGGGCATGAGCTATGCCCTGCAGCGCGGCGACAACGTGCGCGTCGACCTCTTCTACGCCAATTTCTCGGCGCGCAAGAAGTTCATCGTCGACGTGGTGTCGGTGCTGCTGATGCTCGCCATCTCGCTGTACTTCATCAAGCTGTCCCTGGCCTACGTGGATCAGTCTTACTCCATCCTCGAGGCCTCGCCCGACCCGGGCGGCATCCCCTACCGCTGGGTGGTCAAGGCCCTGATCCCCCTGGGCTACGGTCTGGTGGCCCTGCAGTCCGTGGGAGAGCTGCTGCGCCTGTTCCGCGAACGTGCCAACGCCGCCGGGGAGAGCCGCCATGTTTGACACCCAGACCTATGCCATCCTGATGCTGGTAGGGTTCTTCGCCCTGCTGATGATCGGCATCCCGGTCGCCACCACGCTGGCCACGGTCGGTCTGGTCTTCGGCTACCTGGGCTTTGGTGACACGCTCTTCAGCCTGCTGCCGGCGCGCTTCTATGGCATCGTCGCCGGCTACCAGTGGATGGCCATCCCGCTCTTCGTCTTCATGGGCGTGATGCTGGAGAAATCACGTCTGGCCGACGACCTGCTCGATGTGATGGGCCACATCGCCGGTGGTGTGCGCGGCGGCATGGGCGTGGGCATCATCCTCTTCGGGGTGCTCATGGGTGCGACCACCGGCATCGTGGGCGCCACCGTGATCACGCTGGGCCTGCTGACCCTGCCCACGCTGATCAAGCGCGGTTACAACAAGAGCATCGCCTGCGGCGCCATCTGTGCCTCGGGCACGCTGGGCCAGATCATCCCGCCCAGCCTGATCCTGATCCTGCTGTCGGACATCATGCAGCTCTCCGTGGGCACGCTGTTTGCGGCGGCAGTCGGGCCCGGCCTGCTGCTGTCCGGCGTGTACATCATCTTCCTGCTGGTGCTGGGCTGGCTCAAGCCGGAGCTGATGCCGGCCTTGCCGCAGGATGAGCGTGATGGTGTTTCGCGGCGCGAGCTGTGGATCCGTTTCTGGAAGGTGGTGGTGCCGCCGATCCTGCTGGTGGTGGCCGTGCTGGGCTCCATCGTCGGGGGCGTGGCTGCGCCCACCGAGGCAGCGTCCATGGGCGCGGTCGGCTCGGTGCTGATCACCGTGTTCTCGCGTCGCTTCACGATGAAGATCCTCAAGGACGTGGCGCTGGAGACCGCCAAGATCACCGCCATCATGATGCTCATCCTCATGCTGGCCCAGGTCTTCGCCCTGGCCTTCCGCGGCCTGCATGGCGAGGACCTGATCACCAAGATGTTCGACCTGCTGCCCGGCGGCGTCAACAGCGACATCTGGTTCATGATGGCCCTGATCTTCATCCTCGGTTTCTTCATCGAGTGGATCGAGATCAGCTACATCGCCGTGCCCCTGTTCCTGCCGGTCCTGTTGGCCCAGGGCGTGGACCCGGTCTGGCTGGCCATGCTGATCACGGTGAACCTGCAGTCCTCCTTCCTGACGCCGCCCTTCGGCTGGGCCCTGTTCTATCTCAAGGGCGTGGCGCCGCCGGAGGTCACGATCAAGGACATCTACAAGGGTGTCGTGCCCTTCATCATCATGCAAGGTGCGACGCTCGCGCTGGTGTTCTTCTACCCGCAGATCGCGCTCTGGCTGCCCAAGGCCATCGGCTGGTAGCATGCGCAGGCTCTGAAGATGGCGCCGCATGGCGCCATCCCTTTTTTTGACGAGGTAATCCATGGCCCAGTCCATCTACGGCCGCCGCGGCATCGCGGTGGCGCCCCATTCCCTGGCCGCCGAATCGGCCGTGTCCGTGCTGCGCGAGGGCGGCAATGCGCTGGAGGCCATGATTGCCGCCGCTGCGACGATCGCCGTGGTCTACCCGCACATGAACTCGATTGGCGGCGACAGCTTCTGGGTCATCAACGGCCCGGGCAACCGGCCTGGCGGCATCGACGCCAGCGGGCGCAGTGCGGCCGCGGCCAGCCGCGAGTGGTACGCATCCCAAGGCATCACCGGCAGCATCCCGTTTCGCAGCGGGGTGGCCGCGCTCACCGTGGCCGGCACCATCTCGGGCTGGGGCGCGGCGCACAGGCTGTCGTCGCAGTCGCTCGGCGGCCGTCTGCCCCTGAGCCGCCTGCTTGACGACGCCATCTTCCTCGCGCGCGAGGGCATCCCGGTCACGCGCAGCCAGGCGAACACCACGCAGGCCAAGCTGGCCGAGCTGAAAGACCAGCCCGGTTTCGCCGAGACTTTCCTGAAGGGCGGCGCCGTGCCGCAGGTGGGCAGCCTGTTCAAGCAAGGCCGCCTGGCCGATACGCTGGCGCTGATCGCCCGCAAGGGCACGGACGAGTACTACCGCGGGGGGCTCGCGAAGCAGCTGGCCGCCGAGCTCGCCGCCGTCGGCAGCCCGCTGACGCTGGCCGACCTGCAGGCCCACCAGGCCAAACTGATCGACCCGCTGACCGTGCCCGTGGCCGGCGCGCAGCTGCACAACATGGTGCCGCCCTCGC
>JAIERT010000244.1 GCA_019746735.1 Burkholderiaceae bacterium
AGCTGCACTACCCGCAGCGCGCGGCGCGCGTGATGGCGCGCATCCGCGAGATGCGCGGCGGCCAGGACTACGACAGCGACTGGGCCACGCGCATGCGCGGCAGCGGCCTGTGGGCCGATCTGATCGCGCAGCGCTTCCACAAGGCCTGCGCACGGCTGGGCCTGAACCGCGAGCGCATCGCGCTGGACCTCACGCAGTTCCGCTCCGGCCTGGCGGCAGGCCAGGGCAGCCTGTTCTGAGCGCGGTCAGCGGTAGGCCTGGTAGACCCGCGCGCTGCCATCGCGCTGCACCAGCAGCACCTCGTAGGGGTCCTGGTGACCGCCGTACTCCGGCCCGTCCATGCCGGGCGAGCCCACGGGCATGCCCGGCACGGCCAGGCCCAGGGCCTTGGGCTTTTCCTTGAGCAGGCGGTGGATCTCACGCGCTGGCACATGGCCCTCGAGCACATAGCCGCCCACGAGACCCGTGTGGCAGGAGCCATACTTGTCCGCCAGTCCGAGGCGGCGGCGCTGCTCGTCCTTGCGTGCATGGGGGAGATCATGGAACTTCACCGCGAAGCCTTCGGACTCCAGGTGACGGATCCAGTCCTTGCAGCAGCCGCAGGTCGGCGTCTTCCAGACTTCGATCACGGGCGGTGTGTTCGCCGCGGCGGCGAGGGGGGCGAGGGCCAGGGCGGCGGTGGACAGCAGGGTACGTCGTTGCATGGTGTGGGCTCCGGTGTCAGTGGGGGCGGACCGTGATGCTGCCCTTCATCCCGGCCTGGAAGTGGCCGGCGATCAGGCAGGCGAACTCGAACTCACCCGCGCGGTTGAAGGTCCAGATGATCTCGCCGGTCTTGCCCGGGTCGACGTGCACCATATGGGCTTCGTCGTGGTCCATATGGGGGTTCTTGAGCATGGCCTCGGCATGTGCTGCGAGCGTCTCGCGGGTGCCGATCACCAGTTCGTGCAGCAGCTTGCCGGCGTTGCGCACGCGCAGGCGCACCGTCTCGCCCTGCTTGACCTCGATGCGCTCGGGGCTGAAGCGCATGTTGTCGGTCATGGTCAGCGCGATGGTCCGCTGGACCTGGCGTACCTCGCCGGCGATGCCCCAGGCTTGCTGCTGTTTGGCAGCCATGTGGCTGCCATGAGCGGACGCGCCATGTGAGGCGTTGCCGTGGGCCCAGGCCGGGCCGACAGCCAGCAGGGCGACGCAAAAAAAGGTGATGGGTGTTCTCATGAGGGACTCCATGAAGTATCGGGTGGCGGGCCGGGCCGACGGCGTGGCCTGGCCTGTCAAGGGGTCTGGCTTCGTCGGTGCGATGCGCTGTCCGTACAGCCCGGGGCTGCACGGCGGACGCACCTCGGTGTCAGGCTCAGCCGATGGGGGGCTTGAGGCCGGGAACGGGATCGGCGCTGATGGGGGTCAGCGCCGGAGACTGGGGTGGCGCGGTGCCCGCTGCGACCAGCACCGGCGGGAGCAAGGTGCCGGGCAGCGCAGCGGCGTGGCAGACCGCACAGTCGCTGCACGCAGGATCGGCCTGCATGTGCTCAGCGGAAACCGATGCAGTGATGTGGTGGCCCACGTGATCCGCGCCGGCGGGCTGCTGCGCTTCGTGGCAATCGTGTCCTGCGGCCGGGCGTGTCGAGGCCGCAGCATCCGGCCCGGCGACTTGCATGGCCATGACGTCGCCCAGACCGGCCCGCAGCGGCAGCAGGGCCATCATCAGGATCAGCAGAAAAACACGCATGGCAGGAATGATAAGGCGAGGTGCCGCAAAGTTCCCGCCGGGTGTCTGGGCCTTGTCTAGGTCAAGCAAGCATTGATATGTGTCAAGAGTTCATACGATCGCGGCTCGGCACGTGACAAAGCTCATTGACACTCCGCGGGTGCGCCACTTAGGCTCGATCCCATAGACCCTGCCTCGGAGCGAGGCGCAAGGTCATGCAGCAGGGAGCTGTTCGTTCACACCAGAAGGCACGTTTCCTCATGCATGTTTCCCCCTCCTCCCACGCCGATGAGTTGTCCGCCCAGGCCTTGCTGGGTGACCGCGTCCTGCTGATGTCCATCGGGCTCAGTGCCCTGGCCGCGGTCATCCTGGGCTCGAGCTTCGTCGAGACCGGGCTGGCCTGGGGCCTGTCGGCGCTGCTCGTGGGACTGGCCGCGGGGATCTATGTCGTCTGCCGGGGCACTTTTCTGTCCAGCATGGGCCTGGCCCTGATCCAGACGCTCTTCGTCATCCTGCACATCCAGCTGGCGCGCGGTATGACGGAATTCCACTTTGGTGTGTTCGTCACGCTGGCGCTGGTGCTGGTCTACCGCGACTGGCGCCCCATCGTGCTCTCTGCGGTCACCTTCGCCGTACACCATGTGCTGTTCGATCGCCTGCAGGCGGCCGGCTACGGCCTCTACTGCCTGTCGCAGCCGAACTTTGGTGTCGTCGTGATCCATGCCGTCTATGTCGTCATCCAGACGGCGCTTGAGGTGCTGATGGCGATCAAGATGGCCCATACGGCCCGCCAGGGTGCGGAGCTGGGGCAGCTGGTGAGCTCGGTGGACCGGGCCGATGGCATCGTGCTCTCGCAGGCCACGCAGGTCCAGGTCGACACGCCGCTGGCCACCGTCCTGCAGTCCACGCTGGCGCGCATGTCCTCCGCGGTCACGTCCATACGCAGCACCGCCGCGGGCATGGAGGTCGCCTGCACCGAGATCGCCCATGGCAATCAGGACCTCAGCGCCCGGACCGAGAGCCAGGCCTCGGCCCTGCAGGAGACAGCCGCCTCGATGGAGGAATTGTCATCCACAGTGAAACAGAACGCCGACAACGCACGCCAGGCCAACGAGCTCGCGCAGAGCGCCAGCACCGTGGCCGTGCAGGGCGGCGAGGTCGTGGCCCAGGTGGTGGACACCATGAAGGGCATCAACGACAGCGCGCGCAAGATCCACGACATCATCAG
>JAIERT010000074.1 GCA_019746735.1 Burkholderiaceae bacterium
GCATCGTCTTCGGCACCAGCGTGGCCTGCCCGCTGCACAACTGGACCATCGGCCTGGACACGGGCTGCGCCCGCGCGCCGGATGAAGGCAGCACGCCGCGCTTCGCCGTCAAGGTGGTGGACGGCACGGTGCATCTGGACGGCAAGGAACTCGCCACCCTGGCGCTGGACATTGCCCCGCCCGTGGCCGGGCCCTGCACGCGCAAGACGGCGTCCTGCGCCTGAGTCCCTAGGCATCACGAGACAGTCGAGGGCCCGGCATGCACAAGGAAACCAAGTCCACCTGTCCTTATTGTGGAGTAGCTGCTGACGCAGCTCACCGCGGTGCGGGAAAAGGAAACGCCTCCGTAGGGACCTAGTATGCATAAGGAAACTCGCTCCACCTGTCCCTACTGCGGCGTAGGCTGCGGCGTCATCATCGAGTCGCGGCGCGACCAGATCGTCGGCGTGCGCGGGGATCCCGATCACCCGGCCAACTTCGGCCGCCTGTGCTCCAAGGGCTCGACCCTGCACCTCACGGCCGCCCCCGAGGTGACGCGCCAGACGCGTCTGCTGCAACCCCTGCAACGCCTGCAGCGCGATGCCGCGCCCCAGCCCCTGGCCTGGGATGCCGCGCTGGACCTCGCGGCCACACGTTTTGCCGGCGTCATCCAGGAGCACGGCCCCGACACCGTGGGCTTCTATGTGAGCGGGCAGCTGCTCACCGAGGACTACTACGTCTACAACAAGCTGGCCAAGGGACTGATCGGCACCAACAACATCGACACCAACTCGCGCCTGTGCATGAGCAGCGCCGTGGCCGGCTACAAGCTCACGCTCGGCGCCGACGCACCGCCCGCGAGCTACGAGGACGTCAACCACGCCGACTGTCTGTTCATCACCGGCTCGAACGCGGCGTGGGCCCACCCCATCCTGTTCCGCCGCATCGAGGAAGCGAAGAAGCAGCGCCCCGAGATGAAGATCGTGGTGGTGGACCCGCGCCGCACCGACACCGCCGGCACGGCCGACCTGTTCGTGCAGATCCAGCCGGGCACCGACGTGGCGCTCTACCACGGCATGCTGCACCTCATGCTCTGGGAAGGCTGGACCGATGCGACCTACATCACCACCCGCACGCGCGGCTTCGACGAACTCAAGGCCCTGGTGCGTGACTACACGCCCGACATGGTCGCGCAGACCTGCGGCATCCCCAAGGACACGCTGTACGAAGCGGCCCGCCTCTTCGCCACGTCCAGGGCCACGCTCAGCCTCTACTGCCAGGGGCTCAACCAGAGCAGCAGCGGCACGGCCAAGAATGCCGCACTGATCAACCTGCACCTGGCCACGGGCCAGATCGGCAAACCGGGCGCCGGCCCCTTCTCGCTCACGGGCCAGCCGAATGCCATGGGCGGGCGCGAGGTCGGCGGCCTGGCCAATCTGCTGTCCGCCCACCGCGACCTGGCCAACCCCGCGCACCGCGCCGAAGTGGCCGCGCTCTGGGGCATTCCCTCCGTGCCCGAGAAGCCGGGCAAGACCGCGGTGGAGATGTTCCAGGCCGCGGCCGACGGCGAGATCAAGGCGCTGTGGATAGCGTGCACCAACCCCGCGCAGAGCATGCCGGACCTGAGCACCGTGCGCCGTGCCCTGCAACGCGCCGAGTTCGTCGTGGTGCAGGAGGCCTTCCTCACCACCAGCACCTGCGACTACGCCGACCTGCTGCTGCCCGCCACCACCTGGGGCGAGAAGGACGGCACCGTGACCAACAGCGAACGCCGCATCAGCCGCGTGCGCCCGGCCGTGGCCGCGCCGGGCCAGACGCGTCACGACTGGCGCATTGGCGTCGATTTCGCGCGCCGCCTGCAAGCCCTGGGCATTGGCCCGCGCAGCGGACTCTTCCCCTACGAAACGCCCGAGGCTGTCTGGAACGAACACCGCGAGTCGACACGCGGGCGTGACCTGGACATCACCGGCATGAGCTACGCGCAGATCGAACAAGCGCCGCAGCAATGGCCGCTGCCCGCCGGCGCCAGCACCGGCAAGCAGCGCCTCTATGAGGACGGCGTCTTCCCCACCGAAGACGGCCGTGCTCGCTTTGCCGCCGTGGCCTACAAGCCCGTGGCCGAGCCGCGCGAATCGCGCTTTCCCTTTGCCTTGACCACGGGCCGCCTGCGCGACCAGTGGCATGGCATGAGCCGCACCGGCACCCTGGGCCGCCTCTTCGGCCACGTGGCCGAGCCCACGGTGCAGATGAACGCCGGCGACATGGCGCGCCGCGGGCTCAAGGAAGGCGAGCTGGTGCACGTGACCAGCAAGCGTGGCTCCATCCTCGTGCCCCTGCAGGCCAGCGAGGAACTCGCCAGCGGCCAGGCCTTCATGGCCATGCACTGGGGCCCGGAATTCGTCAGCGGTATCAGCAGCACGGGACTGCCCCTGGCTGGCGTCAATGCGCTGACCACCTCCAGCTACTGCCCCAGCTCCAAGCAGCCCGAGCTCAAGCACGCGGCCGTCAAGATCCTCAAGGCCGAACTGCCCTGGACCCTGCTGGGCCTGGCCTGGCTGCCGGCCGATCGTGCCCTGAGCGCACGCGAGGCCCTGCGCAAGCTCATGCTGCGTTTCCCCTTTGCGAGCTGCGTGCCTTTTGCCAACGCCGCGCCCCTCAAGGGCGAGGCTGGGGCCCAAGCCACGGGCCTGCTCTTCCGCGCTGCCGCGCATGAGCCCGTGCCCGACGAACTGCTGGCCGAGATCGAGGCCCTGCTGGGTCTGGACGATGCGGGCACGCTGCGTTACGCCGACCGCAGGCGCGGCCAGCGCCGCGCCGCGCTGCTGGACCGCGAGGGCGACCACACCACGCTGCGCGCCGTGCTGCTGGCCGGCGACACCAGTGCCGAGGGCTGGATCCGCAGCCTGCTGCAGCAGGAACTGCCGGCGCAAAGTTATGGCCGCCTGATCCTGCTGGCCG
>JAIERT010000335.1 GCA_019746735.1 Burkholderiaceae bacterium
GGAAAGCCGGCATGCCGTCGACGGCGGCTGCCAGTTTTTGCGACAGTTCAGGACTCATGGGTGCATTGTGGACGGGGGAGCCCCAACTGTACACAAAGCGCCCGGTATCCGACGCTCAGCCTTGCAGGCGCGCGAGGCCGAAGCCTGCAAGGTCGGTCTCGGGCGTGCGGCCGGCCACGAGGTCGGCCAGGGCCCGGGCGGCGCCGCAGCCCAGGGTCCAGCCGCTGGAGCCGTGGCCGCAGTTGAGCCACAGGCCGGGGATGCCGCTGGCGCCCAGCAGGGGCGGTCCATCGGGCAGCATGGCGCGTGTGCCCTTCCAGGTCTGTACGCCGCTGGAGAGCACAGCCGCACCCGGGAACCAGTCCTGCAAGACCTTGTAGAGGGTCTGCACCGCGGCCCGGTTGTGCTGCTCGGCACGTCCGCCAAGCTCGGCGCCACCGCCCACGCGCACCCGGTTGCCCAGACGCGTGATGGCCACCTTGTAGCGTTCGTCCATCACGGCGCTGCGCGGTGCGTTGAGGGGTTCGCGCACGTTGGCGCTGACCGAGTAGCCGTGCACGGCGGCCAAGGGCAGCTTCATGCCCAGTCCGCGCAGCAGGCGGGCCGAATCCAAGCCCGCGCAGAGCACGGCAGCATCGAAGCGCCGGGGCAGGCCTTCGCCTGCGAGGTGGACGTCCATGCCGGTGCCGGGGCTCAGGCGCTCGACCTCAGTGCTGAATTCGAACCGCACGCCGCGTGTCAGCGCCGCGTTCTTGAGCAGCAGCGCGAACTGGCGGCAGTTGCCGGCCTCGTCGTCGGGCAGGTGGACGGCACCGAGGAAGGTGGTGTCCGGATTGAGGGCGGGCTCGATGCGGCGCGCCTCCTCGGCGCTGAGCTCTCGGTGAGGGATTCCCTGCTCCTTGAGCAATTGAAGACCGGGGCGCAGCTGGACCTGCTCGCGTTCTGAGCGCAGCAGCACCAGCAGACCGGGACTGCGGTCGAACTCGAGTTCGAGTTCGTCGGCCAGGGTGTCCAGTCGCGCGCGGCTGTAGCGCGCCAGGCCCTGCAGGGCGAGCCGGTTGCGCAAGGAGATGTCGGTCGAGCAGGCGCGCCAGCTCTTCCACATCCAGGCGAGGTCGCTGCCCGTGAGCGGCAGGCTGTGACGCACCGGACGGTGGCGCGCGAACAGATGGCGCAGCACGCGCAGGGACATGCCCGGCGTGGCCCAGGGACCGCTGTAGCCCGGGGCGACCAGGCCACTGTTGGCGAAGCTGCCTTCCTCGGCGGCGGCGATGCGGCGCTCGAAGACCGTGACCTCGTGGCCGTCGCTGGCGAGTTCCCAGGCGGTGGTGACGCCGATGATGCCGGCGCCGATGACTGCAATTTTCATGGATGGAGAGAGGCTGCCCACGGGCCGGGTCGGCCCGTTGGGTGGGGTGATTATGGTTGTTAGGTGCGAGGGCGCAGCAGAACTTCGATCTGCTGTGCAATGTTCAGGACCGCATCATCGCGCATCGCGCCATGCCAGACCATGAGACCCACCGGCAGCTCGTCCGGCAGGTGGCAAGGCAGGGTCAGGGCGCAACCGTCGAGCATGTTGACCACGCCGGGATTGCGCAGCAGCAGGCCGTTGAGGCGGAAGAAGGCCTCGTCACGCTCCGCACCGGGCAGCACCTGGGCCAGTGGGGGTGCCACGACCGGTACGGTGGGCGAGAGCACGGCATCGAAGCCCTGCAGCGCCTGCTCGACACGTTGGATCCAGTCGCGCCGCTCCCGCTGCAGATCGATGTAGTCAGCGGCGCTGATGGCCGCGCCGCGCTGGATACGCGCCAGCACGCGCGGGTCGTACTGCGCACTGCGCTCGGCCAGCAGCTGGCGGTGCCAGGCGTAGCTTTCCGCAGCCGAGAAACCGCCGTTGGCCTGCAGCCCGGCCAGTTCGTGCAGGGCGGGCAGGGGCTGTTCGCTGATGCGGGCGCCGGCGGCGCGCAGGGCCTGCAGGCTGCGCTCGAAGGCGCGGGCCACGGTGGCGTCGATGCCGTCGAACATGAGTTGCGGGACCACGGCCAGGCGGTAGTGCGCGAGCGGTGCCTCGCTGCGCACCACGCGGCGTGCGGCCAGGATTTCATGCACCAGCAGGGTGTCGCGCACCGAGCGGGTCATGGCGCAGGCCGTGTCCAGCGTGAACGACAGCGGCACCGTTCCGTCCAGCGGGACCAGGCGCTGGGTGCTCTTGAAGCCCACGATGCCGTGCAGGGCTGCGGGGATGCGGATCGAGCCGCCGGTGTCCGAGCCCAGGCCGACGAAAGCCGCGCCGGCCGCCACGGAGACCGCTGCGCCGCTGGACGAGCCGCCGGGCACGCGTGGCATGTCGGTGGCCGTTGCATTGGCCGGCGTCTCGTGGTGCGGATTGACGCCCACGCCCGAGTAGGCGAACTCGGTCATGTGGGTCCGCCCCAGGACCGCGCCGCCGGCCGCGCGCAGCCGCGCCACGGCGACGGCGTCCTGCCGTGCTGGCGGGGCATCGCCGAGGACCAGCGATCCGGCCCGGCTGACCTGGCCGGTGACATCGAACAGGTCCTTGACCGAGACGGCCAGACCGGCCAGGGGCTGGCGGGTGGGATCGGCGGCTGCGGCCTGGGCCCGGGCGCCCTCGAAGTCGGTCTGGAGAAAGGCGTGCCGGCAGGCGGGTGAGACGGCGGCGGCGATGGCCCGCTCGATTTCGGCCCGGGGGCTGGTCTGGCCCGTCCGCAGGCGTTCGCGGGTGGCCAGGAGGTCGGCGGCAGGCGTCATGGGCAGGTGGCTGTGCTATACTCGTCGGGCTTTGCTGGAAGGGCTGGCGCATCCCGCGCTGGCAGGCCGCAAAGTTAATCGCAAACCGGTCCATCCAGGTGTTGCAGCCGAAACAGTCGGTTGCAAATCGGACCGGATTTTAGACCCAACCTTCGGAGTACTTCACATGTCCGTGACCATGCGTCAAATGCTGGAAGCCGGTGTCCAT
>JAIERT010000077.1 GCA_019746735.1 Burkholderiaceae bacterium
CGCCGGGGCGGCCGGGCCGGGGCGGCAAGGGGCGACCGCGCTGCTGCCCGGCCCGCGTCTGGCCGCTGCGCCCCGAGGTCTTGCTGCGCTGCGCGCCCTGCCCGGTCATCAGGGCGTCGAGCATGTGCTGGGGCAGGCTGGCCAGGGCGGCGGCCACCATCATCTCCTGCAGGTCTTGCGCGCTGGGTTCGGGCGGGGGCGCGGCCGGGTCCGGCGGGGGAGCATCGGGCTGTTGCGCGGCGGCGCCAGCGTCTTGCGCGGGTGGGGGAGGGTCGGCCGGGGGGGCCGGTGATGCGTCGGCCTGCGGCTCGGCGGCATCGGCAGGCCATTGCGTGGCGCGCGGCGCCAGCACGCAGCGCGCGGCATAGCCCAGGTCCTCCTCGTCCAGCGCGCTGCGGCCGTTGAGCGCGGCATGGCAGCTGGCCACGCGCAGCGCCAGGCTCGGGACACGCAGGGAGGTGATGCCCAGGCCGAGTGCGGCCGCGCACAGCGCCTCCAACTGCGCATCGGTCCACCGCATCTGCGAGATGCGGGCACGCACCTCGCTGCAGGCCCGTTCGCCGAGCTTGACGCCCGTCATGGTCGCCATGTCCTGCGGTGCGAAGTCCTGCACGTCGGTGGGGGCGAGCGGATGCAGGTCCAGCCAGATGCCCAGCCGCTCCTGCAGCGAGGGATGGACGCCCGCTTCGTCCGGCAGTGATTCGTCGAGGGCCACCACGCCCAGGCGGGCGCTTGCCGGCGCGTCGTGGCCCGTTGGGAGGGCGGGCACCTGCTGCGTGTCCAGCACCTGCACCAGCGGTGCGACGAGCGGCGGCGGAAAGCGCTCCGCCATCGGCAGGCAGACCAGGCCCTGGTCGGCCTGCTGCAGCAGGCCCGCCTGCCACTGCAGACGGCCAGTCTGCAGGGTCAGCGAGAGGTCCATGCCTCCGAGCAGCCGCTCGGTGTCGATCGAACCGGGGACTTTGACCAGCGGCAGCCCCAGGCGGGCCAGTTCAGCCAGCCAGTGGTCGCGCACCGGGCCATGCGGCGCACGCAGGCACACGCCGCCAAAGTCGTGCGGCGCGACCTGCAGCAGCTGCAGGGTGGTCAGCGCATCGTTCCAGGTCTCCAGACCTTGGGCGTCAAGGGCCATGGTGCCGCGCTTTCACGCCGCCAGAACGTCCTGCAGGCTGCGCTGTACGCGCGCGCCGGAGTCGGTATCGTCGAGCGGATTGCGGCGCAGACGATGGCGCAGGGCCATGGGGGCGATGGTCTGCAGGTGCTCGGGCCTGACGGTCTTGCTACCTTGCATGGCCGCGAGGGCCCGGGTGGCCCGCAGGAGGGTCAACTCGGCGCGCAAACCGTCCGTGCCGAGTTGCTGGCAGAGCCGCGCGCACAGCGTGAGCATGGCATCGCTGACCACCACCTGGTCGAGCAGCTTGCGGGCCTTGAGGATGCGTTTCTGCAGCTTGTCGTTTTCGGCCTGCCAATGCGCCCGGAACGCGATCGGGTCGCGTTCGAAAGCGTCACGCCGCTTGACGACCTCCACCCGGAGCGCCAGCTCCTGGGGGGTCTGCACCTGCACGGACAGGCCGAAGCGGTCGAGCAGCTGGGGCCGCAACTCGCCCTCCTCCGGATTGCCGCTGCCCACGAGCACGAAGCGCGCCGGGTGCCGGATGCTCAGGCCTTCACGCTCGACCAGGTTTTCGCCGGAAGCAGCCACGTCGATCAGCAGGTCCACCAGATGGTCGTCCAGCAGATTGACTTCGTCGATGTACAGGAAACCGCGGTGTGCCTGGGCCAGCAGTCCCGGGGCAAACTCCTTGACGCCCTGGGACAAGGCTTTTTCGAGATCCAGCGCGCCCACCACCCGGTCCTCGGTGGCCCCCAGGGGCAGATCCACCACGCCGACAGGGCGGGTTTCGGCCGGCAGGCGCTTGGGCGCGCTGTTGTGGCCGCACGCGCCGCAGGCCGCGGCCGGACGCTCGGGATCGCATTTGTAGGGGCAGCCCTTGACCACCCGGATCGGCGGCAGCAGATCGGCCAGGGCGCGCACGGCTGTGGATTTGCCGGTGCCCCGGTCACCGAGCACGAGCACCCCTCCGACGGTGGGATCGACAGCCACGACCTGGATGGCCAAGGTCATCTCATCCTGCCCGACGATGGCTGCAAAAGGAAAGGTCGATGCCATGTCTTGTTCCACTCAACTGATGCAACCATCTTCTGGTTGCGACATTCAACTGTCAATACAAACTTACACTCGGTCGGTGTCGGGCCGCGACCCGGCTTTCAGGCCTGGCACCCGTTTCCAGACCTGCGCGGGCCCCATGTGTCGCTCCAGCGCCAGCGATGGGGTGCTACCGTGCTCATGAGCGCACCCCGGCCTGGATGTCAGGCTGCCTGGTCGCGAGCCACGGGTTCTTGTCTGAAAAGGTCGGGTATCCGGGACGCCGGGACAGCTTGAGGGGACTGATCAACAATGAAAACTCCAGCATTTTCTGGACGCTCTCTTTAGAGGAGTCTTTCATGTCAGTTGATTCCAAATGCCTGACGCCCAACCGCCGTGTGTTCATGCTGCAGGCCGTGACGGCCACCGGCGTGGTCCTGGTGGCACGCGAAGCCTCGGCCCAGGCCATGGTCTCCGAGTCCGATGCCCAGGCCACCGCCCTGGGCTACAAGGCCGATGCGGCCAAGGTGGACAAGGCCAAGAACCCCAAGTTCGCCGCCAACCAGAACTGCGCGAACTGTGCGCTGTACCAGGGCAAGCCGGGCGCCGCATCCGGTGCCTGCAGCATCTTCCCGGGCAAGCAGGTCGCCGCCAAGGGCTGGTGCACGGCCTACGCCAAAAAGGCCTGAGGCAGCGCCGACGGGCTGCGGCCCGTCTCCACGTCCGCGCAGCGGTGCGGGCGTGGCCTTCATCTCAGGCCCCCGAGCGCAAGCGCCGAGAGTGGGAGTGCACGGCCTCGACCAGGGCGCTCACATGCTCTGGCGGGGTGTACTGGCTGATGCCATGGCCCAGGTTGAAGATGT
>JAIERT010000224.1 GCA_019746735.1 Burkholderiaceae bacterium
CGAGCGCATCAAGCACCACTTCAAGGACACCAATCCCAAGGCCCTCAAGGACAGCCTGAGCGACCAGTTCTGCCAGTTCAGCGGCGGCCCCTGCAAATACGAAGGTGCCGACATGAAGTCCGCCCACGCCGACATGGGCATCCGCAAGCACGAGTTCCACGCCCTGGTGGAAGACCTGCAAGCCGCGATGGATGCAAGGGGCATCCCCTTCGCGCAGCAGAACCGCCTGCTGGCCCTGCTGGCGCCCATGCACCGCGACATCATCACGGAGCGCTGAGATGCGCAAGTTCCTCTGCATCGCCTCCACGCAACTGGTCTGCTGGGCTGCGCAGGCCTCCGGCCTGCACGTCCAGGTGCAGGACCGGGAGGGCAAGCCCCTGGCAGAAGCCGTGGTGGTGCTCTACCCGGCCGGGCGGGCTGCGCCGGTCTCAGCGCCACCGCCGGGCCCCGTGGTGATCGAACAGGAGCGCATGCGTTTCGTGCCGGCCCTGACCGTGGTGGTGCCGGGCACGCAGCTGCGCTTTGCCAACCTGGACCGCTGGGACCACCATGTGCGCGGCACGCAAGCCAACGGCCTGGCCGCGCTGGACCCGAATGCCCCGCCGGGGTTCGAGTTCCGCCTGGCAGGCCGTGCGGCCGCGCAGCCTCCGGCGGCCACCGACCTGGTACTGGACAAGCCCGGTGTCGTGCTGCTGGGCTGCCATCTGCACGGTTCCATGCGCGGCCATGTCTTCGTCACCGACTCGGCCTGGACACTCAAGACCGATGAGACGGGCGTGGCCCGATTCGAAGGGCTGCCCGCCGGCAAGGTGGAGCTGCGCGTCTGGCATCCGGAGCTGCTGGTCGAACCGCCGCGCCAGGCCCTGCAGCTCGGGACCACCACCTTGCAGCAGACCGTACAGCTCGGGGTGGTACCCCGCCGGCGCCGGCTCTGAAATCCGGGGCTGGGCTATGATCCGGAGCGAAATCCGGCAAGCCCGCCCCTGTCCCTTGCTGACACATGGCCGGGCCCCTTGCCGATCAGCCGATACGGCTCGAGAAGGAATGACCATGTCTGCCACCCACACCCTGAACTGGAACGAATCGCTCGTGCTCGGCGATGCCCGTACCGACCACACGCACCAGGAATTCGTGGACCTCATCAATGCCACCACGGCCGCCCCGGCCGACCAGAAACTCGGCGTCTACCGCGATCTGCTGAACCACACGGTAGAGCACTTCGCCATGGAGGAGCGCTGGATGCGCGCCTGCGGCATCCCCGAGGACTTCTGCCATTTCGGCCAGCACGCCAGCGTGCTGCAGGTGATGAAGGAAGTCGAGCGCCGTGCGCTCAACGGCGAGACCGAATACATCGGCAGCATGATCGAGGCCCTGGTCGAGTGGTTCCCCGGCCATGCCGAGACCATGGACACGGGCCTCGTGGCCTATCTGCAGGAAAAGGGCTACGACACCACGGCCGAAGCCTTCAAGGAAGGCGCCCTGGCCAGTACCGAGGCCGACCTGCCGTCCTGCGGCCACGAGCCAGGTCAGGCCTGCTGAACGGCAGTTCCATGCTGGGCGATCCCATCCGCCGCATTGCCATCTGCACGGGCGGCGGGGACGCGCCCGGCCTCAACGCCGTGATCAGTTCCGTGGTCTGGGCTGCGGCCCAGCGGGGCTGGGAGTGTTTCGGCATCCGCGACGGTTTCAACGGCATCCTGGAGCCCGGGCGCTATCCGGAGGGTGGTGTCATTGCGCTGACCCGCGAGCGCGTGCGTGGCATCTCGCACCTGGGCGGCACCATGCTGGGCTCGACCAACAAGGGCAATCCGCTGGAGTACCCGGTACGCCAGCCCGACGGCTCGGTGCGCGCCACGGACCGCAGCCAGGAGATCCTGGACTACTTCCGGCGTGAGGGCATCAATGCCCTGGTCTCCGTGGGCGGTGACGGCAGCCTGACGATCGCCAACGCCTTGCACGAGCGCGGCCTGCGCGTGATCGGTGTGCCCAAGACCATCGACAACGACCTCGACAAGACCCACACCACCTTCGGCTTCGACACCGCGGTGTCCTTCGCCACCGAATGCCTGGACCGTCTGCACAGCACGGCCGAGAGCCACCAGCGCGTCATGGTGGTCGAGGTCATGGGTCGCTATGCAGGCTGGATCGCGCTGCACGCGGGCATCGCCGGCGGGGCGCATGCCATCCTGCTGCCCGAGATCCCTTACGACCTGGCCAGCGTGGCCGCCAAGGTGCGCGCGCGCGACAGCCGGGGGCGTTCCTACACCCTGGTGGTGGTGGCCGAGGGCGCGCAGCCACGGGCCGGCCAGCGTGCCGTGCAGGCTGCGGCCGAGGTGGGGCGGGCCGAGCGCCTGGGCGGCATCGGCGAGCAGGTGGCGGCCGAGCTGGCGCGGCTCACGGGCAAGGAGGCGCGTGCTGTGGTGCTGGGGCATCTGCTGCGCGGCGGCAGCCCCTCGTCCTTCGATCGCATCGCCGCCAAGCGCTTCGGCACGGCGGCGGTGCGCGGGCTGGCGCAGGGGCTGCGCGGCGTGATGGTCTCGCTGGCGCATCCGAATGTGGTCTATGTGCCGCTGGCCGAGGTAGCGGGCCGCATGAAGGCCGTGCCGGCCGACAGCGACACCCTGCAGACCGCGCGCGACCTGGAGATCTGCCTGGGCGAGTGAAGGGCAGGCACCGCCCGGCGCGGTTTGAGGTGGGTCAAGTCAGGGTAGGGATTCCCGGGATAATCTCCAGTTGATCTGAACTGGAGACAGAAGAATGCCCGTCATCACCAACATCGAAGACCTGCGCGTCCTGGCGCAAAAGCGCGTGCCGCGCATGTTCTACGACTACGCCGACAGCGGCTCGTGGACCGAGACCACCTACCGTGCCAACAGCAGTGATTTCCAGAAGATCCGGCTGCGCCAGCGTGTGGCCGTCAACATGGAAGGCCGCACCACGCGCAGCACCATGATCGGCCAGGACGTGGCCATGCCCGTGGCGATTGCGCCCGTGGGCCTGACGGGCATGCAGCATG
>JAIERT010000161.1 GCA_019746735.1 Burkholderiaceae bacterium
GCGCCCAGCGTGCTGTAGACCGTGCCCATTTCCAGGCCGATGATGCCGCCGCCGATGATGAGCATCTTCTTGGGCGCCTGGCTCAGGGCCAGCGCGCCCGTGGAGTCCACGATGCGCGGATCGTCAGGCAGGAAAGGCAGGCGCACGGCCTGCGAACCGGCGGCGATGATGGCCTTCTTGAAGGCAACAACCTGCTTCTTGCCCGTCTTGTCCTGGGCCGCACCCGTGGTCTCTTCCACTTCGAGGTGGTTGGGACCGACGAAGGCGCCGTAGCCGCGCACGACCGTGACCTTGCGCATCTTGGCCATGGCCGCGAGGCCACCGGTCAGTTTGCCGATCACCTTTTCCTTGTGGCCGCGCAGCTTGTCGAGGTTGACCACGGGCTTGCCGAAGTCCACGCCGAGGTCAGCCAGATGGCTGGCCTCGTCCATCACGGCCGCCACGTGCAGCAGGGCCTTGGACGGGATGCAGCCCACGTTGAGGCAGACGCCACCCAGGGTGGCATAGCGCTCGACCAGCACAACCTTGAGGCCCAGGTCGGCCGCGCGAAAGGCAGCCGAGTAACCGCCGGGGCCGCCGCCGATCACGAGCACGTCGCAGTCGAGGTCGGCGCTGCCGCCGAAGCTGGCCGCGACCGGCGCGGGGGCCGCAGCCTGCGGAGCGGCAGGCGCAGCGGGAGGTGCCGCAGGCGCGGGAGCCGGAGCGGCGGCGGACGATTCGAGCAGCAGCACCACCGAACCCTCCTTGACCTTGTCGCCGAGCTTGACCTTGAGTTCCTTGACCACCCCGCCCTGGCTGGACGGGATTTCCATGGAGGCCTTGTCGGACTCGACGGTGATCAGGCTCTGTTCGGGCTTGATGGTGTCACCCACCTTGACCAGCACCTCGATGACCGCCACGGACTCGAAGTCGCCGATGTCGGGGACCTTGATTTCTACCAGTGCCATTCGGTTCTCCTTACAGCATCACACGGCGGAAATCGCCGAGGACCTGGGCCAGGTAGGCGTTGAAACGCGCGCCGGCAGCGCCGTCGATCACGCGGTGGTCGTAGGACAGCGAGAGCGGCAGGGTCAGGCGCGGCTGGAAGGCCTGGCCGTCCCAGACCGGCTTCATGGCGCTGCGCGAGAGGCCCAGGATGGCCACTTCGGGCGCGTTGATCAGCGGCGTGAAGTAGGTGGTGCCGATGCCACCCAGCGAGGAGATCGAGAAGGTACCGCCCTGCATGTCGCCCGCGCCGAGCTTGCCGTCGCGCGCCTTCTTGGAGAGCTCGGCCATCTCGGCAGAGATTTCCACCAGGCCCTTCTGGTCGGCGTTCTTGAGCACGGGCACCACGAGGCCGTTGGGCGTGTCGGCCGCGAAGCCGATGTTCCAGTAGTTCTTGAGGACCAGCTGATCGCCGTCCAGGCTGGCGTTGAACTCGGGGAACTTCTTGAGCGCGGCCACGGCGGCCTTGATCACGAAGGCCAGCATGGTGAACTTGATACCCGCCTTCTCGTTCTCCTTGTTGAGCTGCACGCGCAACGCTTCGAGGTCGGTGATGTCGGCATCCTCGTAGCTCGTGACGTGAGGGATCATCACCCAGTTGCGATGCAGATTGGCGCCGCTGATCTTCTTGATGCGCGAGAGGTCCTTGCGCTCGATGGGGCCGAACTTGGCGAAGTCGACCTTGGGCCAGGGCAAGAGACCCAACCCAGCGCCGTCACCACCACCGGAGGCCACACCCATAGCCTGGGTACGCATGGTGCCGGCCATCACAGCCTTGGTGAAGTTCTTGACGTCGGTGTCGACGATACGGCCCTTGGGGCCCGAGCCCTTGACCTCTTCGAGCGGCACGCCGAGTTCGCGTGCGAACTTGCGCACCGAAGGACTGGCGTGCGGCAGCTGGCCCTTGGGAGCCGTGGGGTCGTGGGCCGGCACGGCGGTGGCAGGTGCGGCGGCGACCGGCGCCGGAGCAGCCGCTACCGGAGCGGGTGCAGGCGCAGCCACAGCGATGGGCGCTGCGGCAGGCGCCGGCGCGGGCGCGGCCGGTGCAACCGCCGGGGCATCGGACGATTCGAGCAGCGCGACCAGCGAACCCATCGCCACCTTGTCGCCGAGCTTGACCTTGAGCTCCTTGACCACGCCGGCGTGGCTGGAGGGGATCTCCATCGAGGCCTTGTCGGACTCGACGGTGATCAGCGACTGCTCAGCCTTGACCGTGTCGCCGGGCTTGACCAGCAGTTCGATGACGGCGACAGAGTCGAAGTCACCGATATCGGGCACCTTGATTTCTACGAGAGCCATGTTTGTTCTTCCTTGTTCCTGGAAGCGGGACTTTGTGGCGACGACATCACATCGCTGCTCGATATGAGTCTTCGCCGCAAGATCAACCCGCTTTATGCATAAAGCGGGTTGATCTTGTCCGTCTTGATCTTGTACTTGGCGATGGCCTCGGCCACCTTTTCCATGGGCACCGTGCCCTCTTCGGCCAGGGCCTTGAGTGCGGCGACCACGATGTAGTGGCGGTTGACCTCGAAGTGCTCGCGCAGCTTGCTGCGGAAGTCGCTGCGGCCAAAACCGTCGGTCCCCAGCACCTTGTAGGTCCGGCCCTTCGGGATGAAGGGGCGGATCTGGTCGCTGAAGTTCTTGATGTAGTCGGTCGAGGCAATCACCGGGCCGGCATGCGACTCAAGCTGCTGCGTGACGAAAGGCACGCGCTGCTTCTCGGTCGGGTGCAGCAGGTTCCAGCGTTCGCAATCCTGGCCTTCGCGCGCCAGCTCGTTGAAGCTGGGGCAGCTGAACACGTTGGCGCCGATGCCCCAGTCCTTCTCCAGCAGTTCCTTGGCGAACATGGATTCGCGCAGGATGGAGCCCGAGCCCAGCAGGTTGACCTGCGGCGCCTTCTTGGTGGCCTTGGACTCCTGCAGCAGGTACATGCCCTTGATGATCTGCTCTTCGGTACCGGCCTTGAGACCCGGCATGGCGTAGTTCTCGTTGAGCAGCGTGATGTAGAAGAAGACGTTGTCCTGCTTCTCGACCATGCGCTTGAGACCGTGGTGCAGGATGATGGCCACCTCGT
>JAIERT010000134.1 GCA_019746735.1 Burkholderiaceae bacterium
CCTGCAGCTCGGTCTTGGCGTCCTTGGCACTGGCTTCCATCTGGGGGTTGATCTCGACGCTCTGGAACAGGCGATGGACCAGCGATTGCGCGGCTGCATAGCCCGCGTCCAGATAGACCGCACCGATCAGGGCCTCGAGCGCATCGGCCAGGATGGAGGGCCGGCGGTTGCCACCGGAACGCACCTCGCCCTCGCCCAGACGCACGACCTCCGGCAGCCCCAACTCGACAGCGATCTGGTGCAGCGTGTCCTGCTTGACCAGATTGGCACGGATGCGCGAAAGATCGCCCTCGGGCAGGGCGCTGAGCCGCTGGAACAGCAGGTCGGCCACGGAGAGGTTCAGTACCGAGTCACCCAGGAACTCGAGGCGCTCGTTGTGATCCGCCGCGAAACTGCGGTGCGTGACCGCACGCAGCAGCAAGGCCGGATCGGAGAATTGATGCTGCAGGCGAGCCTGCAACGCGGTCAGTCCATCAGCCACGCTACTTGGTCTGCCCTTCGTATTTCAGGGTGAGCCAGGCCGGGCCAGCCAGATGGATCTCACGCTGATAGGCAAAGCTGACCACCACCTTGTCACCGACTTTCGTCACCGTCAGATCCTTGCCGGCAACGGATTTGATGTCGTCAATCTGGGCCGCCTTGTCAAAAACCATGCGCACATCGGCCACGGTCCCGCCTTCGGCTGCGGCCTTCTTGGCGGCCTTGTGGATGGCCTGCAACTCGATCAGCGTCGGAACGACCTGCGCCAGGACCACGCCGCTGACAGCCAGAATGCCGCCAATGAACAGCAGACCGATGAAGGTGATGCCGCGTTGCCCCGACCTTGTTTGCCTCGCCATAGTTTCCCCCGTTCTAGATGTCATCGATGTCAGTTGAAAGAGCCGATGCGCTTGAGGTTACCGAAATTCATCCAGACCAGGAAGGCTCTGCCCACGATGTTCTGGTCCGGGACGAAACCCCAGTAGCGCGAATCCAGCGAATTATCGCGATTGTCGCCCATCATGAAATAGTGACCCGCAGGAACTTGGCACACCACGCCTTCGACGCTGTAACGGCAGTTGTCCCGGAAGGGGAAATCGCCGATTTCGGCCTCGGAAAAGCCGCCGCGGCGGTCCTGGTCAACGATCAGGCGGTGCTGCTGCGTCCCCAGGGTTTCGCCGTACTGCCTGAAGTAGCGCATGGCATCTTCGTCGAAGAATTCGGGCAGCTCGGCCGTGGGCACCGGTTGGCCGTTGATGGTCAGCCGCTTGTTCAGATAGGCCACCTCGTCACCCGGTATGCCGATCACCCGCTTGATGTAGTCCTGGCTGGGACGCGGCGGGTAACGGAACACCATGACGTCGCCGCGCTGGGGCGTCTTGCCCTCGGTGATCTTGGTATTGAGCACGGGCAGGCGGATGCCGTAGTGGTATTTGTTGACCAGGATGAGATCGCCCACCAGCAGCGTCGGGATCATGGAGCCCGAGGGGATCTTGAAGGGTTCGAACAGGAAGGAACGCAGCAGGAACACCACCACGATCACCGGGAACAGGCCGGCCGTCCAGTCCAGCCACCAGGGCTGGGCCAGGATCTGCTCACGGGCCTGAGACAGCTCCCCGCCCTCATCGCTCCTGAGCCCCAGCTTCTCGTTGTCCGCGCGGCGCTGCTGCACCTCGGCCTCCAGCCTGGCGGCTGCCAGCTGGCGCTGTGGCAGGAAATAAAAACGCTCGGCCAGCCAGTACAGCCCCGTGACCACCGAGGCCAGAAAGAGCAGCAGGGCGAAATTGCCCTCGATGGCACCGAAGTACCAGGCGCCGATGTAGCCGGCAAAGGCGGCCAGGATGGCCGCGGTCAGGATCTGCATCACTCCTCCACCTGCAAAATGGCCAGGAAGGCCTCCTGGGGCACTTCCACCGAACCGATCTGCTTCATGCGTTTCTTGCCTGCCTTTTGTTTCTCGAGGAGCTTGCGCTTGCGGCTGATGTCGCCGCCGTAGCATTTTGCCAGCACGTTCTTGCGCAAGGCCTTGATGTTCTCGCGCGCGATGATGTTGGCGCCGATGGCGGCCTGGATGGCCACGTCGAACTGCTGGCGGCTGATGATCTCGCGCATCTTGGCCGCCACGGCCCGCCCGCGGTACTGGGACTGGCTGCGGTGCACGATGATGGACAGGGCATCCACTTTCTCGCCGTTCAGCAGGATGTCCACCTTGACCACGTCCGACGCACGGTACTCCTTGAACTCGTAGTCCATGGAGGCATAGCCACGGCTCACGGACTTGAGCTTGTCGAAGAAGTCCAGCACGATCTCGCCCAGCGGCAGTTCATAGGTCAGCATGACCTGACGGCCGTGGTAGGCCATATTGAGCTGCACGCCGCGCTTCTGGTTGGCCAAGGTCATGACCGGCCCCACGTATTCCTGCGGCATGTACAGGTGCACGGTCACGATGGGCTCGCGGATCTCCTGGATCTTGGCCTGGTCCGGCATCTTGGACGGGTTCTCGACCATGATGACCTCGCCATCGCCCTTGACGACCTGGTAGACCACGCTGGGCGCAGTGGTGATCAGATCCTGGTCGAACTCGCGCTCGAGCCGCTCCTGAACGATCTCCATGTGCAGCAGGCCCAGGAAGCCGCAACGGAAACCGAAGCCCAGGGCCTGGGACACCTCGGGCTCGAAGTGCAGGGAGGCGTCGTTGAGCTTGAGCTTCTCCAGGCTGTCGCGCAGCGCGTCGTACTGGTTGGCCTCGGTCGGGTACAGGCCGGCAAACACCTGGGGCTGGATCTCCTTGAAGCCGGGCAGGGCCTCCGTGGCCGGGCCGGCATTGTTCGGCAGCTTCTTTTCCAGCGTGACGGTATCGCCCACCTTGGCCGCCGTCAGCTCCTTGATGCCGGCAATGATGTAGCCCACCTCGCCGGCCTGCAGGAATTCGCGCGGCTGGTTGGCTGGCGTGAAGACCCCCAGGCTGCCCGCCTCGTAAACCATGTTGGCGGCCATGAGCTTGATGCGATCGCCCTTGTTCAGGCGGCCATCGACCACCCGCACCAGCATGACCACGCCCACGTAGCTGTCGAACCAGCTGTCGA
>JAIERT010000085.1 GCA_019746735.1 Burkholderiaceae bacterium
CCAGGCAGGCCAGGTCCTTGAGCTCGTCGCGGGTCATGGGGCCGGTCGTGTCCTGCGAGCCCACGGTGGTCATCTTGGGTTCGCAGTAGGTGCCCGGACGCACGCCCTGACCTTCGGGCAGGCCAACGGCACGGCCGACCATCTTCTGCGCCAGCGTGAAGCCGGCCTTGGTCTCGGCCGGTGCCTGGGGCAGGCGGAACAGCGTCGAGGCCGGCAGGCCGAGGAACTCGCGCGCCTTGGCGGTCAGCGAGCGGCCGATGATCAGGTTGATGCGGCCGCCGGCACGGACCTCGTCAAACAGCACGTCGCTGCGCAGCTGGAACTCCACCAGGGTGGCACCATTCTTGGTGATCTTGCCATCGTAGGGATGGATGTCGATCACGTCGCCCATCTCGAGCTTGCTCACATCCACTTCGATCGGCAAGGCACCCGAGTCTTCCTGCGTGTTGAAGAAGATCGGGGCAATCTTGCCGCCCAGCGTGACACCGCCAAAGCGCTTGTTCGGCACGTAGGGGATGTCCTGGCCCGTGGCCCAGATCACCGAATTGGTGGCCGACTTGCGGCTCGAGCCCGTACCCACCACGTCGCCCACATAGGCGACCAGGTGGCCCTTCTTCTTGAGGTCCTCGATGAACTGCATCGGGCCACGCTTGCCGTCTTCCTCGGGCTTGAAGGCCGCGTCGGGACGGGTGTTCTTGAGCATGGCCAGGTAGTGCAGCGGAATGTCCGGGCGGCTCCAGGCATCGGGCGCGGGCGACAGGTCGTCGGTGTTGGTTTCGCCGGGCACCTTGAAGACCGTGACGGTGATCGTTTTGGCGACTTCAGGACGGCTCACGAACCACTCGGCGTCAGCCCAGCTCTGCATGACTTCCTTGGCCTTGGCATTGCCGGCCTTGGCCTTGGCAGCCACGTCGTTGAAGAAGTCGAACATGAGCAGGGTCTTCTTCAGGCCCTCGGCCGCCACGGCGGCCACCTCGGCATCGTCGAGCAGCTCGATCAGCGGATGCACGTTGTAGCCACCGACCATGGTGCCGAGCAGCTGGGTGGCCTTGGCCTTGGAAATCAGGCCGACCTTGAGGTCGCCGTGGGCCACGGCGGCCAGGAAGCTGGCCTTGACCTTGGCCGCATCATCCACGCCCGGGGGCACGCGGTGGGTCAGCAGGTCGAGCAGGAAGGCATCCTCACCCTGGGGCGGGTTCTTGATCAGCTCGATCAGCTCGGCCGTCTGCTTGGCATCGAGCGGCAGCGGGGGGATGCCGAGCGCAGCGCGTTCAGCGACATGGGCGCGATAGGCTTGCAACATGGTGACTCCTTGTAGGACAACTCAAAAAGGGCGTCCGCCTCAGGCGGGCACGCCCTGGGGTTTGGGTGCGGCCGAGGCCGCGAAATAGGGCTGCATGGCCGGCGGCAGCGTCCGCCCGGTCTGGTGCGCGCGCTCCAGCACCTGCCAGAAATAACGGTAGCTGGCCCGGTCGTGCAGCTGCTTCTCGTAGCTCACGGGAGCCCACTGCGCGGCCTGGGCGGCCTCGATGATGGCGGCGGCGCGCTCGATGTCGGCCGCGTCGGGCGCCAGCGCCTCCAGGATGGGACGGATCTGGCCGGGATGGATGCTCCACATCCGCGTGTAGCCGAACTCACGCGCAGCCCGGCGGGCGGCGGCCTGCATGGCCACCGTGTCGCTGAATTCGGTGACCACGCAGTGCGAAGGCACCTTGCCATGCGCATGGCAGGCCGAAGCGATCTCGAGCTTGGCGCGCACCACCAACGGGTGGCTGAACTGGCCCGCGCTGCCCATGGCACTGTCGGGGATGGCCCCGCCATGGGCGGAAACGAAATCCATCAGGCCGAAGCTGACAGACTGCACGCGCGGATGCGCGGCGATGTCGAAGGCGCGGTGCACCGCGGCGGGCGACTCCAGCAGGACCTGCAGCGGCAGGGGTGTGCTGCGGCCCGTGCCGCGCGCGGCCGCATCGACCGCCGCCACGGCGCGCGCCACATCGGCCACCGACTCGACCTTGGGGATCATGAGGTGACAGAGGGCCGCGCCAGCGCCGCCGACGATGGTGGCCACATCCTGCTCGAAGGCGGTGTGGTCCACCGGATGCACGCGCACCGCGATGCGCGGTGCAGCAGGCAGCGCCGCCTGGCGGGCAGAGGTTTGCGCCTCGTTGGCGAGGGCCACCACCATCTGCGCGTGGTCGCGCTCGCCGCCCACGGGCGCACCGTCCTCGCAGTCGAGCGAGGCATCGAACACGCAGGCGCCGAACTCGGCCGTCATCTCGGCCTGCAGCTGCAGGCTCTTGCGCATGCGCAGCTCCACACCGCTGTAGTGGTCGCAGACCGGCAGGAAGCCGGCAGCAGCCTGGGCACCGAGGAGGATGTCGCGCGGGTGGGTCATGACGGATTTACAGGAGGTGCTTGACGCCGTCCTGCTCGCCCTGCAGCTCAGCCAGGGTCTTGTCGATGCACTTCTGGCTGAAGGCGTCGATGGCCAGGCCTTCGACGATCTTGTACTTGCCGCCTTCGGTGATGACCGGGAAGCCGAAGATCACGTCCTTGGGGATGCCGTACTCGCCATTGGAGGGCACGCCCATGGTGACCCACTTGCCGTTGGAGCCCAGGGCCCAGTCGCGCATGTGGTCGATGGCGGCGTTGGCAGCCGAGGCGGCCGAGGACAGGCCGCGCGCCTCGATGATGGCCGCGCCGCGCTTGCCCACGGTGGGCAGGAAGACGGTTTCGTTCCAGACCTGGTCGTTGATCAGGTCCTTGACGCTCTTGCCGCCGATGGTGGCGAAGCGGTAGTCGGCGTACATGGTGGGCGAGTGATTGCCCCAGACGGTGAGCTTCTCGATCTCGCCGACCTTGCCGCCGGTCTTGGCAGCGATCTGCGACGCAGCGCGGTTGTGGTCCAGGCGCAGCATGGCCGTGAAGTTCTCGCGCGGCAGGCTGGGCGCGCTCTTCATGGCGATGTAGGCATTGGTGTTGGCAGGGTTGCCGACCACCAGCACCTTGACGTTGCGGCTGGCCACCTGGTCCAGGGCCTTGCCCTGGGCGGTGAAGATCTG
>JAIERT010000271.1 GCA_019746735.1 Burkholderiaceae bacterium
GCGAGACCATGGAGATCAGCCAGGCGATGAGCGCGGCCACGGGCGGCTCGATGAAGAGGAAGGCATAGGCCACGAGAAAGGCGATGGCGCTCACCAGGTGCAGGGACTGGTTGATGCGGCTGTGGTGGTAATAGCGGTGGTCGTCCCAGCGCTGGACCTTGAGGGCTTGCAGAAATGAGCTCACGAAGACTCCTGTGTGTCATGTGGCGGCACGACGGTGCGCCTGCGGCGATGGTCGGCCCGGCCCATGAAAGAACGATGACAGGGCACGCGCTGTCACCGAAACTTCACGGGCCACTGCAGCCGCCACGCCACGCTGTCATCGTTCTGAGATAAACGGAGCCCACGATGGCGGCATGAAACCCGACACCACCGACCTGCTGGTCGAAAACCTGCCCGCCGCGCAGACCCATCTGCGCATCGCCGTCGTCACCGAGACCTACCCGCCCGAGATCAACGGCGTGGCGCTCACGCTGCAGCGCGTGGTGCTGGGCCTGCGCGAGCGCGGGCACGACGTGCAGCTGGTGCGGCCGCGCCAGGGCGGTGACGTGCGGCCGGACAGCCAGGACGGCGACGTGCTGCTGCGCGGCATGGCGATCCCGCGCTACCCGCACCTGCAGCTGGGCCTGCCCTCGCGCCGCCAGCTGGAACCGCTGTGGACGCTGCAGCGGCCCGACCTGGTGCACATCGCCACCGAGGGGCCGCTGGGCTGGTCGGCGCTACGTGTGGCGCGCAAGCTGCGCATCCCCGTCACCTCGGATTTCCGCACCAACTTCCACGCCTACAGCAGCCATTACGGCATGGGCTGGCTCAGCAAACCCATCATGGCCTACCTGCGCCGCTTCCATAACCACACGCTGACCACCATGGTGCCCACGCGCGGCCTGGCCGATCGCCTGGCCGCGGCGGGCTTCGAACGCCTGCAGGTGGTGGCGCGCGGCGTGGACACCACGCTGTTCGACCCAGCCCTGCGCAGCGAGGAACTGCGTGCGCGCTGGGGCGTGCAGCCCGACACGCCCGTTCTGCTCTGTGTGGGCCGCCTGGCCAAGGAGAAGAACCTGCCCCTGCTGATCCGCGCCTATGCCCAGGCCCGGCTGCTGCGCCCGGACCTCAAGCTCGTGCTCGTGGGCGATGGCCCGCAGCGCGGCGAGCTGCAGGCCCTGGCGCCCGATGCCCTGCTCACCGGCGCGCTGGACCGCGCATCCCTGGCGCAGCACTACGCCAGCGCCGACATCTTCGGCTTCCCCAGCCAGACCGAGACCTTCGGCAACGTGGTGCTCGAAGCCATGGCCAGCGGCCTGGCCGTGCTGGCCTATGACTACGCCGCCGCTTCGGAGAACATCACGCACGGCGGCAACGGCCTGCTGGTGGCCATGGACGACGAAGAGTCCTTCGTGCGCCAGCTGGCCGAGCTGGTACAGAACGACAGCCTGCGCGCGCGCCTGCGCACCGGGGCCCGCGCGTCCGCGCGCCTGAACGACTGGGGCGGCATCGTGGCGCAGATCGAGAGCGTGATGAAGCTCGCGATTGCCGGTCACCTCTCCGGCGATGGCCGGCGCCCCTCAATCGCGGCGCAGCAGATAGCCTGAGAGCGTCTGCAGGCCCCGCGGCCGGCGCCGGCGCATGAGGGTCCAGGCACTGAAGCCGGCCAGCACGGCGCCGGCCAGCACCATGATGAGCGTCACCGGCACCTGCAGTGCCAGCAGGGCTGCGTAGAGGCCCAGGCTCAGCAGCACGCTGAGGCTCTCGTTAAAACCCTGCACGGCGATGGACTGGCCTGAACTCAACAGGCGGTGGCCGCGGTGCTGCAGCAGTGCATTCATGGGCACGAGCAGCATGCCGCCCAGGCCACCGATCAGCAGCAGCACCGGCACGGCGGCGCGCCAGTCATGGATCAGCGGGGCGCTGGCCATGAGTGCGCCCATGAGCAGGCCCAGCACGAGCACGGCCGTGGCGTGGCGCAGGCGCAGGCGGCGCGCCACCAGCACGGCGCCCACGACCACGCCCAGGGCCACCACACCCTGCAGCCAGGCGGCCTGGTCCAGGCCCAGGGCCAGCTGCTGCACGGCCCAGAGCAGCACCGCGAACTGCAGCAGCGCGCCCACGCCCCAGAACACCGTGGTCATGGCCAGCGAAAGGCCGCCGCTGCGGTCGCGCCACAGCCGGGTGTTGGCGCGCCGGAAATCGGCCAGCAGCTGCGCCGGCGCATGGCTGTGCCGCGCATGCCGCACGCCGCTGGGCACGATGCCGAGATGGCAGAGCGCGGCCAGGCCATAGAGGCCGAGCACGCAGGCCAGCGAGACGTTGAGCGCCGGGCTGGACGCGCCGGGCAGCGGCAGCCAGGCCGCAGCAAACTGCAGCCAGAACGGCGAGACCAGCAGGCCCCCGAGCGCCGTGCCCAGCAGCACCGAGAGCACCACCGCCGATTCGGCCCAGCCGTTGGCCGCCACCAGGGCAGCGGGCGGCACGCTCTCGGTCAGCAGGCCGTACTTGGCCGGCGCATAGGCCGAGGCGCCCAGGCCCACGAGCGCAAAGGCGGCCAGCGGGTGCAGGCCGCAGAGCAAGGCCAGCGCGCCCAGCAGCTTGAGCGCGTTCATGGCCATCATGAGGCGGCGCTTGCACACCGCGTCGGCCAGCGCGCCGATGCCCGGCGCGAGCAGCACGTAGGACAGGGTGAAGCTGAACTTGAGCAGCGGCGCCCACCACAGCGGCGCACCGAGCAGCTGCAGGTGGGCGATGGTGACGATGAGCAGCGCGTGGTCGGCCAGGGCCGAGAGGAACTGCGCCGCCATGAACCAGCCGAAACCGGCCGGCAGACGACGGGCGCCGGCCCTCAAGCCGCCTCGGCCAGGGCCTGCTGGGCGGCCGAGGGCACCACACGTTCGCCGGCCAGGTCGTTGCGCCGGCCGATGCCCTGGTAGGCCAGCCCCAGGGCCTGCAGCTGCTGCGGGTCGTAGAGGTTGCGGCCGTCGATGATCAGCGGGCGGCGCAGGCTGTCGCGGATGAGCGCGAAGTCCGGGTTGTGGAACTGCTTCCACTCGGTGACCACGATCAGCGCGTCGGCGCCGTCGAGTGCGGCCA
>JAIERT010000019.1 GCA_019746735.1 Burkholderiaceae bacterium
AGATGGTGCCGGCCGACTTCAACAAGTACGGCTTCGACCTGGTCTTCCACATGACCGAGAAAAGCCAGGGCCGCGAAGTGGCGCGCGGCAAGACCGGTGTGGTCTTCATCGACCGCGCCACGCGCAAGGTCGCACCCATCCCGAAGGTGATCGCCGAGCGCCTGCACGCGGCGCGGGCCTGAGCCGCCTTACCAGGCCATCCAGAGGATGGTCAGGCCCGACACGAGCATCACGCCCTCCATGAGCTGCAGGAAGCGGTGCTCGGGCAGGTGCAGCACCAGGCGCTTGGACAGGGTGGAGCCGGCGAACACGAAGATACCGATGAGCAGGCCCTGGGTGATGGCGCGCGCGTCGATCACGCCGAGCTGGTGGAAGGCCGCACCCTTGGCCAGGAAGACGGCCAGTGAGCTGGCGGCCTCGGTGCCGATGTAGGCGCCCTTGAGCAGGCCATAGGCCAGGAAGAAGGGTGTGTTGACGGCGCCGGTGGAGGCCACGATGCCTGTGAGGTAGCCGATGACCGCGCCGACGAGCGCCATGTGCCCGAGATGCGGTTTCCAGTCCATGCGCCGCAGCCAGCGCCGCACCGGGATCATGAGCAGCAGGAAGCTGCCGAGGATGAGCTCGATCAGGCGCGCGTTGAACTGCACCAGGGTGTTCGCGCCCAGCACCACGGCGGGCACGCTGGTGGCGGCGTAGGTGCCGCAGAGCTTCCAGTCGATCTCGCGCCACCAGAGCGCCACGCGTGCGAGGTTGGCCACGATGGCCACGAGGGCGATCACGGGCACGGCGGTCATGGGACCATAGAAATAGACCAGCGGCGGCATCAGCAGGATGGTGGTGCCAAAGCCGATGACCCCGCCAAGCACGCCTGCGCCCAGGCCGACGGCGCAGATCAGCAGCATGGGCAGCAGGTCGCTCATGACGATGGGGCTCCGTGGAGTAAGGCCAGGGTGTGCGGATCCGGCCGGCCGCCATAGAAGCGCTCGAGCCCCTGTCGGTACAAGGGCTCGTGGGGTGCCGCTTCGGCGAACAGCGTGAGGCAGGAGCGCAGCTTCAGGGCATCGATCTCGCCGAGGATGTCCTCGGCCTCGAGATCACGCTGGGCCAGCAGCAATTGCAGGTTCTCGCGCAGGCGCTCGCCGAGCACGGGGTGCTGCGCATAGGCGCGTGCCTCGGCCAGGTCCGCGATGCCGTAGCGCTGGGCCATGGCGCTGCGACCCAGGCCGCGCAGCTGGGGAAAGACGAACCACATCCAGTGCGTCTGCTTGCGACCGGCGCGTAGCTCGGCCTGCACCTGGGCATGCGGCAGGGCCTGCGCGTCGAGGAAGCGTTGCAGCGTGTCCATGGCCGTTTCGTTCAGCCGCGCTCCGTGCCGTCGACGAGATAGCGCCGCACCACGGGCGGCGTCTCGCCGACGTGGAAGGCGCGGGCGCGGTTGCGCAGCTCGGCGTCGTCGGCCGTCATGCGAGAGATACGGCGCAGGTGCTCGGTCCACGATTCATCGAGGATGTGCTCGGTGAAGACGCCCGGGTGGCCCAGGTCGTGCAGCAGCTCCCACTTGAGCGCGCCGCGGCGCAGGCGGCTGCGGCGGTACGCCTGCATGACCTCGCGGAAGGCGGCTTCCTGCGCGGGGTCGATGCGGTACTCGATGGTCACGAGCACGTGGCCGGTGGCCGGCGGATCGGCCAGCACCGGGGCGGCCAGCTCGTTGCTGGGCGTGAGGTTCTCCTCGCGGATGCGCGGCGCGCTGCTGCGCCCGACCCAGAACAGCATGAGGGTGGTGGACACGGCGGCGATGCAGAGGCTGGCGCCCACGCTGCTCCAGGTGGCCACCTGGCCCCAGACGGCCGCGCCGAGCGCACCGGAGCCCATGAGGGCCATCTGGTAGAGCGACATGCCGCGGGCGCGCACCCAGTCGGGCAGGGCCTGCTGGGCCGAGAGCCACCAGGGGCAGCAGGGCCAGCAGCGCGGTGGAGTGGCCGTAGAACAGCGCGATGCGCAGCAGCACCCGGCGCAGCCGGGCCGAGTGCATGACGAACTGCAGGCCGGTGCGCATGGCGCTGAAAAGCTTCTCGCGGCCCAACGGGTTGGGTGGGTGCGCGCGCCGCCAGCGCATGATGACGAAGCCCGCCAGCACCGAGAGCACGGCATTGAGCGCGAAGACGTAGAGGCTGCCGGCGCTGGCGATCAGCGCACCCGCGGCCAGCGGCCCGACGATGCGCGAGGCGTTCATGGCCGCGCCGTTGAGCGCCAGCGCGGCCGGCAGCTGGGTGCGTGGCACGAGCTCGGGCACGATGGCGGCAAAGACGGGCCAGCGCATGGCCAGGCCGATGCCGTTGGCGAAGGTGAAGAGCAGCAGCAGGGCCGGCGTCATCACCTCGGCCAGCGTGGTCATCATCCACGCGGCGGCCACGTCGTTCATCCACATGCAGATGTTGGCCACCAGCCAGGTGCTCCAGAGCATGCGGAACACGGGGGCCCGCAGCGGCGCGAGGGCGGAGGCGGTTTCCGGCGGCGGTGTGCCGGCTGGCGGGTCGCGGGACGGAGGCATGGCGCTATTGTGGAGCAGGCCTCTGCCCTGCCGCGGGCCTCACCGGCGCCAGAAGCCGGCGGTGAAGAGCACCAGCACGCTGAGCAGCTCCAGGCGGCCGAGCAGCATGGCGAAGGACAGCACCCAGAGCTGGAAAGGATGCAGGCCGCCGAAATTGCCCGCCGGCCCCACCTCGCCCAGGCCTGGGCCGATGTTGTTGACCGTGGCCACCACGGCCGAGAAGGCGGTCACGATGTCCAGGCCGCTGATGAGCAGCAGGAAAGTCAGGCCCATGGTGGCCGCGCCATAGATCAGCATATAGCCCAGGACCGAGGCCATCACCGCCGGCGGCACGGTCTTGCCGCCTAGCGTGACCGGGTTGACCACACGCGGGTGGATGATGCGCACGAGCTCGCGCCGTGCTTGCTTGATCAGCAGCACCATGCGCACCATCTTGATGCCGCCGCCGGTGGAGCCGGCGCAGGAGACGAAGCAGCCCAGGAAGAGCAGCAGCACGGGCGCGGCCACGGGCCACTGCGCGTAGTCGGTGGAGGCGTAGCCCGTGG
>JAIERT010000303.1 GCA_019746735.1 Burkholderiaceae bacterium
GGCGGCTGATCTTCTGCTCCTGCAGCTGGCGCTCCACCACGATCTGCGTGGCAATGCCCGCGTGGTCCGTGCCGGGAATCCAGGCCGTGTTGGCGCCCGCCATGCGGTGGTAACGCGTCAGCGAGTCCATGATGGTCTGGTTGAAGGCGTGGCCCATGTGCAGCGTGCCCGTGACGTTGGGCGGCGGCAGCTGGATGGCGAAGGATGGCGCGCCTGCTTTGGCCTGGCCCGTGCCGCGGAAACCGGCCTTGCCGTAGCCGCGTTTTTCCCATTCGGGGCCCCAATGCGCCTCGAGGGCGGCGGGTTCGAAGGACTTGGACAGGCTGTTGAGGCCCGGTTGCTGGACGGTGTCGGTCATGGTGGGGGCAAAAAATGCAGAACGGCACCCTGGGGTGCCGTTCCATCGCGGTCTGGGAACTGGCCTGATTTTACCGGTCAGGCCACCTGCGGCAGCTCCCGGGCCGCCCGCAGGCATTCGGCCAGGACATCCCGGCTGCCGATCTGGTTGGCCAGCAGCAGGATCAGGCGGGCGTTGAGCAACTCGGACTGCTCACGGGACAGGCCGGTGTGCGCGTCCAGCAACTGCTCGTAGAAGCCGTCGGCATCCTGGAAGTTGGGGGTGGTCTTCATGTGCAGGTCCTCTGGTTTCAGGGCTGGATGCCGATGGCCTTCTCGATGGCCTGGATCAGGCCCGCGTCCACGCTTTCACCCGTGGCGGCAATGTAGGCATCGGGCCGCAGCAGGGCCCAGGCATGGCCGAAGACATGGCAGGCGCCCTGCAGATGCCCCAGGGGATCGATCACATGCTCCCTGACCTGCGGGGGCGTCTGCGGCCCCAGCACCTGGACGCAGCGCACGGGCGCGGCGCTGCCCAGATGGCGCAGGCGCTGCGCCGCTATCGGCGAGATGTCGCCGAAGATCAGCACCAGCAGGCGGCCGTCGGCCCAGGCGATCAGGTCGTTGACGTGGCCCACGGCACCCGGCCGGGTGCCGTTCGTTCCAGCCTTGCCGTCAGCCCAGCGAAACGCCACGTTCTGCACCGAAAGCCCACCCGTGCGCTCGCAGATGCCGGACTGCGTGTAGCTATTGGCCACGGCCATGCGGCCCGTGTTGATCAGCGCGCGCGCAAACGGGTACTGCCGCGCCAGGCCGATGGCCGCGCTGCGGAAGGTGCGTTCCATGCCATCGGCCGGGCGCAGGAAGCGCGTGGTACGTGCCGTGACCTGCACGTTCTGCGCCGCGGCCTCGTGACGTTCCTCGTGGTAGCTGTCGAGCAGGCTCTCGGGCGCCAGACCGCGCAGCACGGCGGCCAGCTTCCAGGCCAGGTTGTCGGCATCGCCCACGCCGGTGTTGCCACCGCGTGCGCCAAAGGGGCTGACGATCTTGGCCGCGTCACCCATGAAATACACCCGGCCCACACGCAGACGGTCCAGGCACTGGCTGCGGTAGGCGTAGGGGCCGACCCAGACGATCTCACAATCGACGTCCGGGCCGAACTGGCCCTTTAGCCGCTCCCGCACCACCTCCTCACGGCTCACGGCCTCGGGGTCGGCGTTGGGCTCCATCTGGTAGTCGATGCGCCAGACGCCGTCGGCCATCAGGTGCTGCCAGACCGCGCGGTTGTGGTTGAAGGGCGCCTCGATCCAGGTGTGCCGCTCCTTGGGCGGCATGGTCTTGAAGCGCACATCGGCGATGCACCATCGGTCGTCACCGCGCCGCGACTGCATGCCCACGCCGGTCCAGGCGTGGAAGGGGCTGTGCGAGCCGCTGGCGTCGATCACATGGCGGGCCTGCAGCGTATAGCGCCCGGCCGGCGTCTCGACGTCGAGCTCGGCATGGTCATCGCGCTGCCGCAGACCGGTGACGCGGGATTTCCAGCGCAAATCCACCCCGCCCAGTTCGTGGATGCGCTCGACCAGATAGCCCTCGATGTAGAACTGCTGGATGTTGATGAAGGGCGGCTGGGCCGAGAGGCTGTAGCTGCTGTTCTGCCGCAGATCGAAAGAGTAGACCTCGTCCTGGCCCGCGAAGGTCCGGCCCACGCTCCACTGGATGCCCTTGGCGGCGATGCGCTCGTAGACGCCCAGGCGCTCGAAGATCTCCAGCGACTTCTGCGTGTAGCAGATGCCGCGCGAAGCCGCGCCCTTGACGCCCACGCTGTTGTCCTCGTCGAGCAGCACCGCCGGGATGCCCAGCCGCGCCAGGCAGCAGGCCAGCGTCAGCCCCGTGATGCCGGCGCCGACGATGACGATGTCATGGCGCTTCACCTCGCCGGTCTTGAGCTCCGGCGGTTCGACGAAGGGGTACTCGGGCAGGGCGTAGCCCGTGCCCTCGCTGAACTCGTAGCCATTCGTGTAGGCAGGATCGCGCCAGGCCGCGCCCATGATCAGACCCTGGCTGCCGGCCGGCCACCCACCTCGGGCCGGTCGTTCTGCTGCGGCTTGAGCGGTGCGCCGGTCTTGCCCGCCGCGCGCTCGGCGCGCCAGACCTGCTTGCGGGCGGTCCATTCTTCGAGGCGCGCATGCGCGGTCTTGCTTTCCTGCAGCATCTGGAACTCGTCGGCCAGCTGGGCCGAGAGTTCGACCCGGATGCCGTTCGGGTCGAAGAAGTAGATGCTCTTGAAGATATGGTGGTCGGTCACGCCGATGACCTCGACACCATGCGCCTGCAGCCGTGCCTTCATGGCCTCGAGCTGCGCAATGCTGTCGACACGGAAGGCGATGTGGTTGACCCAGCGCGGCGTGTTCGGACTGGGCTCGGCAGCCACGTCGTCGCCGAGGTCGAAGAAGGCGATGAAGGAACCGTCCTGCAGGCGGAAGAAGAAGTGCGTGTAGGGGCAGTACTCGCCCGTACTGGGCACATGATCGCTCTGGATGATGTGGTACAGCGGCAGGCCCAGGATGTCTTCGTAGAAGTGGCGCGTCTCCTCGGCATCACGCGCGCGGTAGGCGTAGTGGTGCAGCTGCTGGATGGGCGGGGGCGACGGCAGCTGGGCCGCCTGGGGCAGGGTATTCGACATGCGCTTGTCTCCGGCGAAGAATTCACTGATGCGTAATTTGTTTACTTTAGCGTAAAAGATGCCCCACCCCCAATCAGGCCG
>JAIERT010000392.1 GCA_019746735.1 Burkholderiaceae bacterium
TTTCTTCACGCAGAGACTCCGTTTCGTGGAATTCTCTACTCCCGGCTGGATCAGGTTTTCGAGGAGGCTTCAGGCTGAGTTGCGGATGAAGAAGGAGGAGGCCGAGACCGCCACACGCGCCAAGTCGCGCTTCCTGGCGGCGGCCAGCCATGACCTGCGCCAGCCCATCCACGCCCTGGGCATGTTCGTGGCGCGTCTGGCCCAGCTGCCGCATGACCGCGAGACGCGGCACCTGATCGGCAATCTGGAGGCTTCGGTGCGTGCCATGCAGGACCTGCTGGATGCGCTGCTGGATATTTCGCGCCTGGACGCTGACGCGGTACGGGTGCAGCTGCAGCCGGTGCCGCTGGCGCCGCTGTTCGAGCAGTTGCGCGGGGCGCTGATGCCCGTGGCGACGGACAAGGGCCTGCGCCTGCGGGTGCGTGACAGCAGCCTCTGGGTGCAGAGCGATCCCACCCTGCTGCATCGCATCCTGCTCAATCTGGTCAGCAACGCGCTGCGCTACACCGGCCGTGGCGGCGTGCTCGTGGGCTGCCGGCGCAGCCGCGGCGGCAGCCATGTGTGGATCGAGGTCTGGGACACGGGTGTAGGCATACCGGCCGAACACCAGCAGGACATCTTTCGCGAGTTCTACCAGATCGGCAATCCCGAGCGTGACCGCAGCAAGGGCCTGGGCCTGGGGCTCAACATCGTCGATCGCACGGCACGCCTGCTCGGACACGAGCTGAAGCTCTGCTCTGTCCCGGGGAACGGCACCCGGTTCCAGCTGGAGTTGCCACTGTCTCCCGCGGGCGACCTGCAGGCCCTGATGGCGGCGGCAGAGCAGCCGCAGCAGGTTGACGATGTGCGCGGCCTCCGCATCCTAGTCATCGAGGACGACCGGCAGTCGGCCCAGGCCTTGCGCGGCCTGCTCGATTCCTGGGGCTGCGTGGTGGCCGTGGTCGAAGGCCTGCAAGGTGCCTTGACGGTGGTGGCTGGCGGTTTCGTGCCGGATCTGGTGCTCAGCGACTTTCGTCTGCGCGCGGGGGAGAGCGGCATGCAGACCCTGCACAACCTGCGCACGCGACTGGAGCGGCCTTTGCCGGCCTGCCTGATGAGCGGCGACACCGATCCGGAACTGATCCAGTCCTGTCGTGATGCAGGTTTGCCGCTGCTGCACAAGCCGGTGCGTCCGGCCAAGCTGCGTACGCTGATCCGTCGTCTCGCGCGGCCGCAGCCGGCGCAGGACTGAACTCAGGCGGCGCCGAGGTCGCCCGGCGCGAAGGGCTGGACGCGGCCCGAGCCCGCGTAGCCATGGCGCCGCGCGGCAAGCACGGCCTGGGTACGCGTGGTGACACCGAAGCAGCGCAGGATGCTGCTCACATGGTTTTTCACCGTCTCCTCGGAGAGAAAGAGCATGCGCCCGATCTCCTTGTTGGTGTAGCCGTCGAGCAGCAGTTGCAGCACTTCCTGCTGGCGAGGCGTGAGCAGGGGCGAAGCATCGGCACCGGTGCCCTCTTCGGAGGCGAGCGGCCCCAGAGCCGGCATGTGCACGCCGCCGGCCAGCACCAGCCGCGTGACCGAGAGCAGCTCGTCGCTCATGCCCGACTTGGTGAGAAAGGCGGCCGCGCCCTTGTTCATGACCTGCTGCATGATGCGCGGATTCACCGAGCCCGAGATCACGATGATGGGCAGGGCCGGGTGCTGGCGCGCGAAGATGTCCAGGGCTTCCAGGCCGCTCATGTCGGACAGGTGGTAGTCCAGCAGGACCAGGTCGAGTTCGGGTTCCTGCAGGGCGAGTTCGAAGGCCCGGGCACAGGAGCCGGCGTCGAACACCTCGACGTCCTCTTCCAGCCCGCGCAGCACCTGACGCAGACCCTCGCGGATCAGGGCGTGATCATCAACGACAAGTATCTTCAAGCGTGTATCCGTAAGGGGCTGGCCTGCCGCATGGTAGCGCATGCAAAAACGCCCCCGGTCGGGGGCGTGTCGCCAGCGCGCGCTGTGGCCAGGTCTGGCTAGCGCAGGGGGGAGGGAACGGTCGGGATGTGGTCCTGCTCGTCGCGCAGCTGGTCGTGAGGCGAGGGCGGCAGCTCGAACTTGCCCGCGCTGGACGAGACGCGCCAGTACGCCGGCCCGGGCATGCGTGTGTGGGGGAAACCGCAGTTGGGCGCGAACACCCAGGCCATGACATGGTTGCTGTGGTTGTTGGCCGGGTCGAAATGCTGCAGGCCTTGGAGGATCTGCAGCCTGAGCAGGGGGGCGTAACGCAGCAGTCCCTCGTGCCAGGTGTGGACGATGAGGTTGATCTGGAAGGCCGCAGCCTGCCCGGTATGCGGACGCGGGATCACCTCGCAGCCGACCCAGTCGATCGGGATGCCGTTGAGTCGCAGGGTGTCGCGCAGAACCATGCGCACGAGGTCGCGATAGTTGATCGGGTTCTGCGACTGGATGGAGGAGCCCGTGGTTGACGGGGCATCGGTTGGCGTAGTGCGGCCGGAGGCACTGCGCGAGGAACGGAACATCTCAAACATGGACGAACACTCCCTGAGGGGATAGATCAAGAAATCAATGCCCGTTGTGGTCCGGGTTCTCTCTACCAACGCCGGTCTGATTATAGAGATTGCGCTTAAAAATAGACAAAAATGTCGCAAAAAGAAGTGAATTGCACCAATAGGGTGCGAAACGTAGTCGCAACGCCTGGGTACCCTGGCAGAAGAAGCTTGCAGAAAGAAAAAGCCCGCCGGCTGGCGGGCTCAGTTACGGGTGAAGCGGGCTCAGCCGTGGAACGTCATCATCAGCGGCACGATGAGCAGCGCCACGATGTTGATGATCTTGATCAGCGGGTTGATGGCCGGTCCAGCGGTGTCCTTGTAAGGGTCGCCCACGGTGTCGCCCGTGACGGCGGCCTTGTGGGCTTCGCTGCCCTTGCCGCCGTGGTGGCCGTCCTCGATGTACTTCTTGGCATTGTCCCAGGCGCCGCCGCCCGTGCACATGGAAATAGCGACAAAGAGACCCGTGACGATGGTGCCCATGAGCAGGCCCCCCAGCGCCGCCGGGCCCAGCAGCAGGCCGACCAGCACCGGCACCACCACCGGCAGCAGCGAGGGGATCATCATTTCCTTGATGG
>JAIERT010000388.1 GCA_019746735.1 Burkholderiaceae bacterium
AGGCTGACTTCCAATTCCTGGGCAATCATGTGACTTCCTTTTGCCTTGCTTACGAATCTACTTTAATCCGATTCGCCGGACTGTCCAACAGTTCCAGCCGCGAAAGTAAAATAACTTTTCCGGTTTACTCGCACTCTTATCGCGCAGCCCGTTCACTCCACGGGCTCGCTCACACATTGCAGGGGATGGCCGGCCTTCTGCGCCGCCTCCAGCACCTGGTCCACTTTGGTTGCTGCCACGTCCTTGGTGTAAACGCCACAGACGCCTTTGCCGTCCAGATGGATCTTGAGCATGATCTGGGTGGCAGTCTCCAGATCCTTGTTAAAAAACTCCTGAATCACGACCACCACGAACTCCATCGGCGTGTAGTCGTCGTTGAGCATGACGACCTGGTACATCTGCGGCGGCTGGACTTTCTGCGTCCGTCGCTCCAGCACGACCGAATCACCCTCGTCGCGGCTGGGCTGCTGGACGGGTGCAGGCGGTTTGGCAGGGGGTTTCGTGGCCATGCAATGATTTTATCGAGCGTGCCTTCGGCATGTCTCGCTTAGGGTTGAAATTGGAGGCGACCGGCGCTGCTTCAAGATGGGGCGGCGCAAAAAGATGGCCGCGGTCAGAGGGGTCGGGCCGTCGCGCACATGTGCTCGATCATGACCTCGCCAAAACCCGAGCAGCTGACCTGGGTCGCCCCGTCCATGAGGCGGGCAAAGTCGTAGGTCACACGTTTGCTCTGGATGGCTTTCTCCATGGCACTGATCAGCAGGTCAGCCGCCTCTTTCCAGCCCATGTGACGCAGCATCATTTCCGCCGAGAGGATTTCGGAACCAGGATTCACATAGTCCTTGCCGGCGTACTTGGGCGCCGTGCCATGGGTGGCCTCGAACATGGCCACCGTATCGGAAAGATTCGCACCGGGCGCAATACCTATGCCCCCGACCTGGGCCGCCAGGGCGTCCGAGATGTAGTCGCCGTTGAGGTTGAGCGTGGCGATCACGCTGTACTCGGCCGGCCGCAACAGGATCTGCTGCAGGAAGGCGTCGGCGATCACGTCCTTGATGATGATGTGCCGGCCGGTACGCGGATTCCTGAAGCGACACCAGGGGCCGTCGTCGATCAGCTCGGCGGCAAATTCCTTCTGCGCCAGGGCATAGGCCCAGTCACGGAAACCGCCCTCGGTGAACTTCATGATGTTGCCCTTGTGCACGATGGTCACGCTGGGCTTGTCGTTGTCGATAGCGTACTGGATGGCCTTGCGCATCAGGCGCTCGGTCCCCTCGATCGACACCGGCTTGACGCCGATACCCGAGGTCGCCGGGAAGCGGATCTTCTTCACGCCCATCTCCTCGACCAGGAATCGGATGAGCTTCTGCGCCTGGGCGGACTGCGCCTCATATTCGATACCCGCGTAGATGTCCTCCGAATTCTCGCGGAAGATCACCATGTTGACCTTCTGGGGCTCCTTCAGAGGCGAGGGGACGCCCCGGAAGTACTGCACCGGACGCAGGCAGACGTAGAGATCGAGCTCCTGGCGCAAGGCCACGTTGAGCGAGCGGATCCCGCCGCCCACGGGCGTGGTCAGCGGACCCTTGATGGACACCACGTAGTCGCGCACCACGTCCAGGGTCTCCTGCGGCAACCAGACATCGGGACCGTAAAGACGTGTCGATTTTTCGCCGGCATAGACCTCCATCCAATGGATCCTGCGCCGACCGTCATAGACCTTCTCGACAGCGGCGTCCACCACCTTCAGCATCACGGGCGTGATGTCCAGCCCCGTTCCGTCGCCCTCGATGTAGGGGATGATGGGCTGGTCCGGCACATTCAGGGTCCCGTCGGAACGGACCGTGATCTTCTGGCCCTGGGCAGGCACCTGGATGTGCTGGTACATGAACGCAAAACTCCGTGGGACTGCAGTGAAAGACTGCGGCAAATTCTAGTCTCTGCCGTTGCGCTGCCCGGTGAGCCTGCGTCCCACCAGTTTGTTGACGCACAATGCGGCTGTTTGCGAACCGCCCTGAATGCCCATGACGCGACTGTTACTCACGCTCAGCCTCCTGCTGCCCACCCTGCTCGGTCTGGCCCGCGCCCAGCCCTCCCCCCAGCCCTCCCCCCAGCTCGATCTGCCGCGCGTGACGCTGACCGCGGGCATGCACCTGATCCAGGCGCAGGTCGCGACCACGCCCGAGCAACAGGCGGTGGGCCTCATGCATCGCAAGGAAATGCCGGCCAACGAAGGCATGCTGTTCATCTTCGCGCAAGCGAGCCGGCAGTGCTTCTGGATGCAGAACACCTTGCTGCCGCTCACGGCCGCCTTCATTGCTGACGACGGCACCATCGTGAACCTGGCCGACATGAAACCGCAGACCACGGCATCGCACTGCTCGGAAAAGCCCGTGCGCTATGTGCTGGAGATGAACCAGGGCTGGTTCGCCAAGCGCGGCCTTAAGGCCGGCAGCCGGCTGGGCGGGCCGGTGTTCGAGCACCGCAGATAGATCACCCATGAAAAAACGGCCCGGGCGCTGACGCCCGGGCCGTCTGGTCTGCGTTCGGCCGGGACTCAGGCCTTCACGGATGCGAGGGCGGCATTCAGCGTCTTGCTCGGGCGCATCACGGTTTCCAGCTTGGCGAAATCAGGCCTGTAGTAGCCGCCGATGTCCACCGGCTTGCCCTGCACCTCGGCCAGCTCCTTGACGATGGTCTGCTCGTTCTCGGCCAGCTGCTTGGCCAACGGCGCGAACTTGGCCGCCAGCTGCTTGTCCTCGGTCTGGGCGGCCAGCTCCTGGGCCCAGTACAGGGCCAGATAGAACTGGCTGCCGCGGTTGTCGAGCTGGCCGGTCTTGGGCGAGGGGTTCTTGTTGTTGTCCAGCAGCTTGCCCGTGGCAGCGTCCAGGGTCTTGGCCAGCAGTTTGGCGCGCGGGTTGTTGTTCTTGATACCCAGGTCCTCGAGGGAGACCGCCAGCGCCAGGAACTCGCCCAGCGAATCCCAGCGCAGATGGTTTTCCTCCACCAGCTGCTGCACATGCTTGGGGGCCGAGCCACCGGCGCCGGTCTCGTACATGCCGCCGCCGGCCATCAGCGGCACGATGGACAGCATCTTGGCGCTGGTGCCCAGCTCCAT
>JAIERT010000305.1 GCA_019746735.1 Burkholderiaceae bacterium
CCTCGTACTTGACCAGCACGGCCAGGGCCGGGGCGGTGAAGTACAGCAGGAAGATGAAGAACAGCGACCAGGTCACCGACTCACGGGCTTCGCGCACGCTGGGCACGGTGTAGTAGCGCATCAGGATGTGCGGCAGCGCGGCGGTACCCACCATCAGGCAGAAGATCAGCGCCAGGAAGTTGCGACGCGACACGTCGTAGGCCTTCTGGGCCGCGGCATCGCCATTCGGGTCACCCGCAAACTGCGCGGCGTGGGCGGGCATGCCGTTGAGCGGACGTGCCTTGGCGTCAGCGCCGGCCTTCTGGGCGGTCCAGGCCTTCTTGGCGGCCTCGACATCCTTGGGCAGCGCAGCCAGCGCCTTTTCGGCGGCGGCAATGTCTGCACCCGGGGCGTTGGCAGCCTTGAGCTCGGCCAGTTTCTGCTCGGCGGCGGCCTTGTCGGCGGCCAGGGCGGCAGCGGGGTCCTTCAGCTTCTCGGCCAGGGCGGCAGAGCGCTGCTTGAAGATCTCGCGCACTTCCAGTTCCTTGGGGTCGCTGATCAGGCGCTTTTCCTGCTGCGTGACCTTCTCGAGCTGGTAGCCGTAGATGACCTGCGGCACCGGCACGCTGGTCTGCTTCACGGACATCCACACCACCGGGATCAGGTAAGCCACGATCAGGATGATGTACTGCGCCACCTGGGTCCAGGTCACGGCGCGCATGCCACCGAGGAAGGAACACACCAGGATACCGCCGAGGCCCAGGAAAATACCGATCTCGAAGGCCACGCCCGTCAGGCGGGCGGTGATGATGCCCACGCCGTAGATCTGTGCCACCACATAGGTGAAGGAGCACAGGATGGCGGCGATGATGCCCAGCAGACGCGGCAGGTTGCCACCGTAGCGTTCACCGAGGAAGTCGGGGATCGTGAACTGGCCGAACTTGCGCATGTAGGGCGCAAGGAACAGCGCGACCAGGCAGTAGCCGCCGGTCCAGCCCATGATGAAGGCCAGGCCGCCGTAACCCGTGAGGTACAGGGTACCGGCCATGCCGATGAAGGAGGCGGCCGACATCCAGTCTGCACCCGTGGCCATGCCGTTGTAGACGGCAGGCACGCGGCGACCGGCCACATAGTATTCGGCGGCGTCGGTCGTGCGGCTCATGATGCCGATGCCTGCATACAGACCGATGGTGGCCAGCAGGAAGATCAGACCGATCCAGTTACGCGGCAAGCCCAGCTGCTCGAGGATCGCCAGGGCGATCACGAACACCACGAAGCCACCGGTGTACCAGGTGTAAACCTTGTTGAGGTTTTGCTTGAACGCCTTGTTGGCAGCCGCATTCGACTGACCACCGGCGTCGGAACCAAACATTCCGGCCATGATTTACTCCTCGCTTTCGTCGACACCGTGTTCGATGTCGAGCTTGTTCATGTAATAGGCGTAGTAGCCGATGATCAGCACGTAGATCACCAGCGCCCCCTGTGCACCCATCCAGAAGCTGAAGGGCCAGCCGAAGAAATTAAAGTTCAGGTCGCGGGCGAAATAGCTCACGACAAAGGTCACCACGAACCATATCCCCAGCAGGATCGCCGTGATATTGAGGTTCTTACGCCAGTACTGGCGGTGGCTTTCGGTCAACTCCATGTTTGCCATGTTTACCTACCTCCAACAAAGTCACCCTCGCGGGCAATACACAACCGCCACTTGTCTCCTCGTGGCCTGCAGCCGGGTTGCGGCTTATCGTTATCTGCCCCCGGCTTGCGCCGGGGCCATCAAGTACCCGCTCAGCTGGGCTGCGAGGCGCGGCTTGCAAGCAGGCCTGTCTCGCGTTCCAGCTGGGCGGCCACTTTGGGCTCGAACCCCTTGAGGTGGCGAATGATCTTCACCGCCTCTTCGGGCTCGTGCCGGTCGACATGGACCCGGGCCAGCTGATACCAGCCGAAGGGACTCATGGGCTGCAATTCCGTGTTTTTCTTCAGGGCCGCCACGGCTTCGTCGAAGCGGCGGTCCTGGATCAGGACGAGCGCCAGGCCGTACCAGGCGCGATCCATCTTGGGGTCGAGTTCGATGACGCGGCGGAAGGCCGTCTCGGCACGCGCGTGCTGGCCGGCATCCTCCAGCATGTAGCCGAGGTTGAACCAGGCGGCCAGGTTGGACGGATGGCGCTCGGCCAGTTGCTCCTGGGCCGCCAGGGCCGCCGTCTTGTCACCCAACTGGGCCAGCACATGGGCCCGGCTGGCCATGGCATAGAAATCGTGCGGGCGCAAACCCAGCATCTGTTCGAAGCGCACCAAGGCTGCGGCCCTCTGGGCGAAGACCAGCAGGGTGATGGCCTGCAGCTTGAGGAAAAGGTAGCTCAGGGTGACGCTCATTTGCACAACTCCACGCCAATCTGGATGCAGGTCTGAATCTTGTAGATCGTGGCACCCAGCCAGACGAAAAACAGCAGGAAGAAGGCCACCAGCGGAACATGGCGGTCGAGCACGAACTTGGGTGTCAGGAAACGGGCCGTCACGACGAAGGGGCGGCCCACCATGGCCAGGATCTGATAGAAAAGGTTCTGATCCTTCCTGGCCCCGGCCAGCAGGCCCAGCAGCCACTGGCCGGCCATGGCCATGAGGGCGATCTCGGCGATCAGTTTGATGATGTTGGCGGCAAGAAGCATGGACACCTAGCAATGCAGTTCAGGGCATTGTGGTTTTGGCTCTTACCGCTGTCTTACAAGCGTCGTGTAAATGCCGACAGTCGCGGGCAAGTCCTGTCAGGGTTTTCCCGGGACACCATGCACAAGGGGCCGATCCCTTGTGGCATCGGCCCCTTGATTCAGTGGCAGCTTATGCATCAGCTGCCTGCGTGTGGCACGCTTACTTGGCCAGCTTCTGCCAGGTCTCGACCACCGAGTCGGGGTTGAGCGACAGGGAGGTGATGCCCTTCTCGACCAGCCACTTGGCGAAATCCGGGTGGTCGCTGGGACCCTGGCCACAGATACCCACGTACTTGTTCTGCTTGCGGCAGGCCACGATGGCGCGCTCCACCATGGCCTCCACGGCCGGGTCGCGCTCGTCGAAGTCGGCCGCCAGCAGCTCCATGCCGGAGTCGCGGTCCAGGCCCAGGGTGAGCTGGGTCAGGTCGTTGGAGCCGATGG